>CAYYCN010000044.1:0-23916 GCA_964470355.1 uncultured Sphaerotilus sp. | reverse complement strand
GTCTTCGGCGTTGAAAGGGATGTCGTAGTTGAACACCGCGGGCAGATCGGCGATGTCGAGGCCGCGGGCGGCCACGTCCGTGGCCACCAGCAGGTCCACCTCACCTGCCTTGAAGGCGGCCAGCGACTTGAGGCGCTCGTCTTGCGATTTGTCGCCGTGAAGGGCGGCCGTGCGCAGGTTGTCGCGTTCGAAAGCGCGGGCCAGCCGGGCGGCTCCCAGCTTGGAGTTGACGAAGACGATGGCTTGCTTGATCTCGCGCTCGCGCAGGATCTGCACGACGGCGCGGCGCTTGTCGTCATCGGCCACGCTGTAGAAGCGCTGCTCGACCGTCGAGGCGGTGGCGTTGGGGCGGGCCACCTCGACCAGCACGGGGTCCTGCAGATAGCTCTGGGCCAGCTTCTTGATCTCGGGCGAGAAGGTGGCGGAGAACAACAGGGTCTGGCGAGCCTTGGGCAGATAGCTCAGGATGCGTTGCAGATCGGGCAGGAAGCCGATGTCGAGCATTCGGTCGGCTTCGTCGAGCACCACGTATTCGACCTGGCCCAGCTGGCAGTTCTTCAGTTGGATGTGGTCCAGCAGACGGCCCGGCGTGGCGATCAGCACTTCGACGCCCCGCTTGAGTTCGGCCGTTTGCGGGTTCATGTCCACGCCACCAAACACGCAGGCGACCCGCAGGTGGCTGTGCTTGGCGTAGGTCTTGACGTTGACCGCGACCTGATCGGCCAGTTCCCGGGTGGGGGCGAGCACCAAGGCGCGCACGGGATGGCGGGCCGGCGAAGCACTGGCGTTTTCGTGCCGCAGCATCTTTTGCAGTAGCGGCAGCGAAAAAGCGGCCGTCTTGCCGGTGCCGGTCTGGGCGGCACCCATGACGTCGCGGCCGTTGAGGACGATCGGAATCGCCTTGGCCTGAATGGGTGTCATCGTCTCGTACCCGGCGTCGGCGATGGCCTGCAGGAGCTTGGCATCCAGCGCGATCGAGTCGAAGCGGGCGGGGGCCGCGGTGACGGGGGCCGGAGTCTCGGCGGCGGGGGCGTCCACGGTGGGCGCGTCGGGGGAAAGGGTCATCACCCCCGCATTATCCTGTGTTTGCCCCGAGAAACACAAAGCGCTGCCGTTTTCCGTCATTTTTGTCAACCAGAACGGGCCGAGGATGGAGGCCGCCAGCCCTCGGTGACGGGTCTTTCTTGCCCACAAAAGTCACACGGGGGAGGCCCCCAGGTGGGGTCCGTGCGGGTTGCGAGGCGCCGGGCCTCGGCACAATGTAGGGTCTTCCACATTGTGTGACCGGATGTTTCCGGGCTGGTGGCGGCTCGCCTGTCCAGCGTGGTTCGATTTTTTTATCTCAGAGAGGAAGCCTGCATGTCCGTTGATTCAGCCCAGACCCTCGTTCAGCCTGTGATCATGGCCGGGGGCAGCGGGACGCGCCTGTGGCCGCTGTCCCGCGCCGGATATCCCAAGCAGTTCCTGGTGCTCAGTGGCAACCAGAGCCTGTTCCAGGAAGCGGCGCTGCGCCTGAAGTCTCTGGGGACCGGCGACCTGTCGGTTGCGGCGCCGGTGATCGTGGGCAATGAGGAACATCGGTTCCTGGTGCTGGACCAGCTGCGTGAAATCCGTCAAGAACCGGCCGCCGTGCTGCTGGAGCCGACGGGGCGCAACACGGCACCCGCCATGACCCTGGCGGCCCTGCAAGCCTTGGCGGGGGGGCGTGATCCGGTCTTGGTGGTCACGCCGGCCGATCAGACGGTCACGAATGCAGATGCGTTCACGTCGGCACTGCAGCAAGCGGTGCGTGAAGCGGCGGGTGGGGCTGTCGTGATTCTCGGCATCACCCCCGATCGCCCGGAAACCGGCTATGGCTACATCCGCTCGGATGCGGTCGAGGCCGGGGCCGCCCGGGTGGTTCGTTTTGTCGAGAAGCCGGATCTGGAGACGGCCGAAAAGTACCTGGCCGAAGGCTGCTACAGCTGGAACAGCGGCATGTTCGTCGTCAAGGCTTCCGTGTGGATGAAGGCGCTGGAGCGTTTCCGCCCGGACATCGCGGAAGCCTGCCGGGCTTCGTGGGGTGTGCGCCAGACGGACGACAAGTTTGTGCGCCCGGGCAAGGCCGAGTTCGCGGCCGTGCCCAGCGAGTCGGTGGATTACGCCGTGATGGAGCGTTGCCCCGGCTCCGAGTTCGACATTCGCGTGGTGCCGCTGGACGCCGGATGGAACGACCTCGGGGCGTGGGACGCGGTGTGGAGCGTGGCCGCCAAGGACGAGCAGGGCAACGCCAGCGTGGGCGACGTGATCGTGCGCGATGCAAGCAACACGATGGTGCATGCCAGCAGCCGACTGGTCAGCGTGGTCGGCCTGGATGGCGTGGTGGTGGTGGAGACGGCCGATGCCGTGCTGGTCACCGACCAGGCCCACAGCCAGGATGTGAAGAAGGTGGTCACCGCTCTCCAGGAAAAAGGCCGCAATGAGCACACGCTGCACCGCAAGGTCCACCGCCCCTGGGGCTGGTACGACAGCCTGGACTTTGGCCCGCGTCATCAGGTCAAGCGCATCATGGTCAAGCCGGGGGCGTCGCTCAGCCTGCAGATGCACCACCACCGCGCCGAGCACTGGATCGTCGTGACCGGCACCGCCGAGATCACCAACGGTGACAAGGTGATGATCCTCAGCGAGAACCAGTCCACCTACATCCCCCTGGGCCAGACGCACCGCCTGGCCAACCCCGGGCGCGTGCCGCTGGAGATCATCGAAGTGCAGTCCGGCTCCTATCTGGGAGAGGATGACATCGTGCGCTTCGAAGACACCTACGGTCGAAACTGAGGACCCGGCCCCAGGCCTGCGCCTGGGGCGGTTCACAATCGCCCCTTCCTTCCCTGGATTCCCCCTAGAGGACTCACATGATTCTGGTCACCGGCGCCGCCGGCTTCATCGGCGGCAATTTCGTTCATCACTGGCTGGCGCAAAGCGACGAGCAGATCGTCGTGCTCGACAAGCTGACCTACGCCGGCAATCCGGCGACCATTGCCGAGCACCTGCAGTCGGGCCGGGCGATCCTGGCTCAGGGCGACATCTGCGACCGCGATTTCGTGCGCGGTCTTCTCACCCAGTACACGCCCCGCGCAGTGCTGCATTTCGCGGCCGAAAGCCATGTGGACCGCAGCATCCACGGCCCGGGCGAGTTCATCCAGACCAACATGGTCGGCACCTTCAGCCTGCTGGAAGAAGTGCGCTCGTACTGGGGCGCGATGGATGCCGACGCCAAGGCCGCCTTCCGCTTCCTGCATGTGTCCACCGACGAGGTCTACGGCTCGCTGAGCGACACCGATCCGGCCTTCAGCGAGACCACCGCCTACCAGCCCAACAGCCCGTACTCGGCGTCCAAGGCGGGCTCCGACCACCTGGTGCGCGCTTACCACCACACCTACGGCCTGCCGACGCTGACCACCAACTGCAGCAACAACTACGGCCCCTATCACTTCCCCGAGAAGCTGATCCCGCTGATGATCCTCAACGCGCTGGAGGGCAAGCCCCTGCCGGTGTACGGCGACGGCCTGAACGTGCGCGACTGGCTGTACGTGCGCGACCACTGCGAAGCCATCCGCCAGGTGCTGGAAAAGGGCCGCCTGGGCGAGACCTACAACGTCGGCGGCAAGAACGAGATCCAGAACATCGACGTCGTGACGACGATCTGCCGCAAGCTGGACGCCCTGCGTCCCAAGGTCGACGGCAGCAAGTACGAGAGCCAGATCACCTACGTCGCCGACCGCCCGGGCCACGACCGTCGCTACGCGATCGACCCCACCAAGATCGAGGCCGAAATCGGCTGGAAGCCGGCCGAGAGCTTCGAGACCGGGATCCACAAGACCGTGACCTGGTACCTGGAAAACGACGCCTGGATCGACTCGGTGCGCACCGGTGCTTACCGCGAGTGGGTCAGCACGAACTACGCCGCACGCTGAGGAGTCGGGCATGAAGATCCTTCTGCTGGGCAAGGGTGGGCAGGTCGGCTGGGAGCTGCAGCGCGCCTTGGCGCCGCTGGGTGAGGTGATCGGGGTCGACCACGATTCGGGACGCGTCCCGGGTGGGCTGCACGGGGACTTCAGTCAGCCGGAAAAGCTGGCCGAAACGGTCGCGGCCGTGAAGCCTCACCTGATCGTGAATGCGGCCGCCCACACCGCGGTGGACAAGGCCGAGAGCGAGATCGACCTGTGCCGGGCGATCAACGCCACGGCCCCCGGGGTGCTGGCGAAGTGCGCGGCCGAGACCGGCGCTTGGCTGCTGCACTACAGCACGGACTACGTTTTCGATGGCGGTGGCATCGAGGCTCGCACCGAAGACGCCCCGACCGGGCCGCTGAGTGTTTACGGCCAGACCAAGCTCGAAGGCGAGGACCTCATCCGCGCCAGCGGCTGCAAGCACCTGATCCTGCGCACGAGCTGGGTGTACGGTGCGCGTGGCGGCAACTTCGCCAAAACCATGCTCAAGCTGGCTGGTGAGCGTGAGCGCCTGACGGTGATCGACGATCAGATCGGCGCGCCCACCGGTGCGGACCTGTTGGCGGACCTGAGCGCGCACATGCTGCGCACGGCCGTCCAGCGTGGCGATATGGGCCTGTCTGGCACGTATCACGCGGTGGCCGGGGGCGAGACGAGTTGGCACGGCTACGCGACCTTTGTGGTCGAAAAGGCCCGTGCCCTGGGCGTGGATCTGAAAGTGCAGACCGTGGACCGCGTGCCCACGAGCAACTTCCCCACCCCGGCCCAACGCCCGCTGAACTCGCGCTTGAAGACCGACAAGCTGCAGCAGGCTTTTGACTTGCGCCTGCCGCATTGGCAGCAGGGCGTGGAGCGCATGCTGGTGGAGTTCCTGGGACGCTGAGGCGGCCCCGGCCGGCGTTCCCGCTTCAGACCTCTTTCAAAATCCAGAACCAACAGGGCCTTCACATGGCACAACAACGCAAAGGCATCATCCTCGCGGGGGGCTCCGGCACTCGGCTGCACCCGGCCACGCTGGCCATCAGCAAGCAGTTGCTGCCGGTCTACGACAAGCCGATGATCTACTACCCGCTCAGCACCCTGATGCTGGCGGGCATCCGCGACATCCTGATCATCTCCACGCCGCAGGACACCCCGCGATTCCAGGCGCTGTTCGGTGATGGCAGCCGTTGGGGCCTGAACCTGAGCTACTGTGTGCAGCCCAGCCCGGATGGCCTGGCGCAAGCCTTCATCCTGGGTCGGGAGTTTGTGGGCGGATCGCCGAGCGCCCTGGTGCTGGGTGACAACATCTACTACGGCCATGACTTCAAGGGGCTGCTCGACAACGCGACCTCGCGCACGTCGGGCGCCAGTGTGTTCGCGTACCACGTGCACGATCCGGAGCGCTACGGCGTGGTGGACTTTGATGCCGACAAGCGTGCGCTGAGCATCGAGGAAAAGCCCAAGAAGCCTAAGAGCAACTACGCCGTCACCGGGCTGTACTTCTATGACGAACAGGTGTGCGACATCGCCGCGAGCATCCAGCCCAGCCCGCGTGGTGAGCTGGAGATCACGGATGTCAATGCGGTGTACCTGGCCAAGGGGCAGCTGAATGTCGAGATCATGGGCCGCGGCTATGCGTGGCTCGATACCGGCACGCACGACAGCCTGATGGAAGCCGGTCAGTTCATCGCGACGCTGGAGAAGCGCCAGGGGCTGAAGGTGGCGTGTCTGGAAGAGATCGCCTACCGCAGCGGCTGGATCGATGCCGCGAAGCTGGAAGAGCTTGCGCAACCGATGCTCAAGAACGGCTACGGCCAGTACCTGATGAAGGTGCTCAGCGAGAAGGTGTACTGAGAGCCATGAACGTCATTCGCACGGCCATTCCGGATGTTCTGATCCTGGAGCCCAAGGTCTTCGGCGACGCCCGAGGCTTTTTCATGGAAAGTTGGAGCCAGAAGGTCTTCAACGAAGCGGTCGGGTACGACGTGAGCTTTGTGCAGGACAACCACTCTCGCTCGGCCAGAGGTGTGTTGCGTGGCTTGCACTACCAGCTGGATCCCCATGCGCAGGGCAAGCTGGTGCGCTGCACCCAAGGCGCGGTCTTCGATGTGGCGGTCGACATGCGCAAAAGCAGCCCGACCTTTGGCCAATGGGTCGGGGTGGAGCTGAGTGGAGAGAACCACCGCCAGTTCTGGATTCCGCCGGGCTTTGCACACGGCTTCGTGGTGCTGAGCGAGTCGGCGGACTTTCTCTACAAGACCACCAACCTGTATGCGCCCCAGGCCGAGGGGTCGGTGCGCTGGGATGATCCGACCATTGGCATCCAGTGGCCCGATCTGGGCAGCGAGCCGCTGTTGTCGGGCAAGGATGTCGCCGCCCCGTTGCTGGCACAGGCGAAGACATTCGACTGAGCAAATTTCAAAGGCTGTGGCCTTGCTCCCAGGCGCGCCGATGGCGCGCTTTTTCGTTCTGGGGCGCCAAGGCCCCACAGGGTGACTGATCGGCGCTTGATCGGTTGGGTGAGGCCCGCCGCTGTGCGGGACTTGAGTCCCGGGTTTGTGAACGATTTCCGGGTTGACCGTGGTGTGTTCACATTTTGTTTCAGTGGAGGTTCCTACAATGCATCTCTTCCCCTGAACAGCGGGGCCTTGTCAGCCCAAATTGAACGTTTCATGCCTGATTTTCGCCTGACGAGCTCGGCTGCGCGGTGGCGCGGCCCCTTGGTGACCCTGGTGGCTGTGCTCGGCCTGTCCTCACATGAAGTGCAGGCCCAAGTGGACGATGGTTCTGCTTCCGTGAGCGGGCCCATCCGGTTGAGGCAGACCCAGCCGTCCAACCAGTCGGTCCAGCGCAGCCGGGAGGACGACACGGGGGTGTACTCCGATGGCTACACCGTCTATGACGACGCGACCGGATACGACGAGTCCTCCACGTCGCGTGACGCTCAAGGCCGTTCGAGCACCTCGACACAGGGCGATCGCTCCAATGCCGCCACGACGTCCAGCGGGCGCAGTCCCGTGCTCGTGCGGCGGCCAACCCCCCTGGACGAGTTCGAACGCTATGTGGCCTCTCTCAATGTGCAGGCCAACTCTTCTGCACCGGGCATGGCCCCGCCACCCGTACGACGCTTCGGCAGCGAGCTTTTCACGGGACGCAACACCTTCGATGCGGCTGAAGCCAATGCCGTGGTGCCTGCGGACTACATCGTCGGGCCAGGAGATGACCTGCAGATCCAGTTGTGGGGATCGGTCGATGCCGACCTGAGCACGCAGGTGGACCGCAGCGGTCGCATCACTCTGCCGCGCGTGGGCACGATCATGGTGGGCGGTGTGCCCTACGCCAAGTTGCCGGATCTCATTGCTCGGCGGGTGGCGCAGTCGTTCCGCAACTTTCAGCTCAGCGTGTCGCTCGGGCAGGTCCGGAGTGTGCGGATCTACGTGACAGGCAACGTCAAGCGCCCAGGGGCCTACACCGTCAGCAGCCTGTCGAGCGTGGCGGGGGCCTTGATGCGAGCGGGTGGGCCCACCAGTGCGGGCAGCATGCGCCGAATCGAGTTGCGCCGCGACAAGAAGGTCGTGACCAAGTACGACCTGTATGACCTGCTGCTCAAGGGGGATCGCAGCTCCGACCGGGTGGTGCAGTCTGGAGATGTCATCCACGTCGGGGCGGTCGGGCCCCAGGTGGCGATCATCGGCAGCGTGAACAAGCCCGCCATCTTCGAACTGAAAGAGGGCGAGACGGCACAAGACGTGGTCCAGATGGCTGGGGGGTTCTCGGCGGTCGGGGATCGCAGCCGTCTGGCGATTGAGCGCTTGGAGGATCGATCCACCAACCGGATCTCGGAAGTGGCGCTGCCTGCGCAGTCCAAGTTGGCGCTGGCCAATGGTGACGTGTTGCGCGCGTTCAGCGCTGTGGATGCCGTGCAGCCGATGGCGCGACAGAACAAGCGTATTCGCATCGAGGGTGAGGTGGTGCGTCCGGGTGAGTACGTGCTGCCGGCGGGCGTGACGGTGCGCAGCGTTCTGCAGCTGGCGGGTGGATTCACGCCCAACGCCTACGTCTATGGCACCGAGTTCAACCGCGAAAGCGTGCGCAAGGTGCAGCAGCAGAACTACGAGCGGGTGCTCAATGACATGGAGACCGAGATCGCGCGCTCCTCGGCCACTCAGCGCGCCATCAGCGCCGACGAAGCCAAGACGTTCGAGCAGCGACAGTCGGCCACGGACGCCTTGATGGAGAAGCTCCGCAAGGTGCGCCCGACAGGGCGTGTCGTGTTGAAGGTGTCACCGCAGGATCGGGAACTGCCTGACCTGACGCTGGAGGATGGGGACCGGATCTACGTGCCGGCGAGACCGACCACGGTGGGGGTGTTTGGATCCGTGTTCAACGCAGGGGCGTTCCTGGTGGAGTCGGACAAGACGCTGGGCGACTACCTGTACCAAGCCGGTGGGCCGACCAAGGGGGCCGATGACGGAAGCACGTTTGTGCTGCGCCCGAACGGAAGCGTGCTCAGCCAGCTGCAGAAATCGTCCTTCTTTGGCCTGGTGGGTGGGATTGGAAACGTGGCGGCCGAGCCAGGCGATACCGTTTTTGTGCCGGAGCGGATGAACAAGACAACGTATGTGCAAGACCTGAAGGAATGGACGCAGATCCTGTATCAGTTTGGTCTGGGTGCGGCGGCGTTGGCGACTTTGAAGAACTGAGATGAGTAATTCAAACAACAGTCGAGCCGATCAGGACTGGGACGACGAGGATGACGGCATCAGTTTGGGCGAACTGGCTTCGATGATCGGGGCGCAGTGGAAGACGATTGCGGTGGGGACCTTCCTGGCCGGCGCGGTGGGGTATGGGGCGGCATTGATGCTTCGTCCTGTCTATACAGCTAGAACAGTAGTTATGCCCCCGCAACAGCAGCAGAATGCAGCTGCTGCAGCATTGAGTTCGTTGGGGGCATTGACGGGCCTGGCCGGAAATGGAATAAAGAGTCCCGGGGATCAATACATTGCCTTGATGCAGAGTGCGACGATCTCAGATCGGCTGATTGATAGGTTTAATTTGATGAGTATCTATGAGGTTAAGTACCGAATGGATGCTCGGAAGGCGCTGATAGGTAATGCAACGATAACAGTTGGAAAGAAGGATGGCCTTCTTGTCGTGGAGGTGGATGATTTTGATCCAAAGCGAGCTGCTGATATTGCTAATGCCTATGTGGAGGAGCTGAGATATATAACTAATACACTTGCGGTAAGTGAAGCTCAGCAGCGGCGCAGGTTTTTTGAAGGGAAGTTGAACGAGACAAAAGAAAAGCTGACACAGGCTCAGATGGAGTTGCAGTCGAGTGGGTTTACTTCTGGGGCTCTTCGGTCGGAGCCGAAGGCTGCGGCAGAAGGGTATGCGCGAGCCCGAGCTGAGCTTACTGCTGCCGAAGTGAAGCTTCAAACTTTGCGTCGGCTGCTGGCGAATGGCACCCCAGAGGTTGGGCAGCAGCAAGCCCTGGTTGCGGCGTTGCGCGCCGAGCTTGCGAAGCTTGAGCAACAGGAGTCCGGTCTGAATTCTGGATCGAGCTATGTGAATAAATATCGTGATTTCAAGTACCAAGAAACCCTTTTTGATTTGTATGCTAAGCAGTTTGAATTGGCTCGTATGGATGAGAGTCGCGAGGGGGCGTTGATTCAGGTGGTTGATGAGGCGACCGTGCCTGAACGCAGAAGTAAACCGCAGAGATCTTTAGTGGCGGTCGGCGCGGCAGTGGGGGGATTTCTTTTGTCGGTCGTGTGGAGCTTATGGCGACGGCGGCGATCCCCCACAGGCATTAATACTGGGGTGGGAAGATTTCAATGAGAATTTTCGTTACCGGCCACCGCGGCATGGTGGGCAGCGCACTGGTGCGCCGCCTGCAGGCGGGCGGCTACACCCAGGTCATCACACGTACGCATGCCGAGCTGGATTTGCTGGATCAGCATGCCGTTCATGCGTTTCTGGCTGCAGAAAAGCCTGACTACCTCTTCATTGCCGCAGCCAAGGTGGGTGGCATTCACGCCAACAACGTGTACCGGGCGGACTTCATTTATCAGAACCTGATGATCGAGGCCAACCTGATCCACGGTGCGCACTTGGCCGGCGTGCAGCGGCTGATGTTTCTGGGCAGCAGCTGCATCTACCCGCGCGACTGCCCGCAGCCGATCAAAGAAGACTACCTGCTGACTGGCCCGCTGGAGCAAACCAACGAGCCCTACGCCATTGCCAAGATTGCCGGCATCAAGCTGGCCGAGAGCTACAACCGCCAGTACGGCCGCCAGTACGTGAGCGCCATGCCCACCAACCTGTACGGCCCGAACGACAACTACGACCTGGCCAACAGCCACGTGCTGCCGGCGCTGCTGCGCAAGGCGCACGATGCCAAGCTGCGCGGGGATGCGGAGTACGTGGTGTGGGGCAGCGGCACGCCCATGCGCGAATTCTTGTATGTGGACGATCTGGCCGATGCCTGCGTGCACCTGATGGAGCAAGGCTACGACGGCCCGCTGGTCAACATCGGGACCGGCACGGACGTGACCATTCGGGAACTGGCCGAGACGGTGATGGAGGTGGTGGGCTTTGAGGGCCGCATCACCTTTGACTCCAGCAAGCCCGACGGCACGCCACGCAAGCTGCTGGATGTGAGCCGCCTGGCGGGGCTGGGTTGGACGGCCAAGACCAGTTTGCGCGAAGGCATTCGCCTGGCTTACGAGGCCACCCCCTTTCACGGGCAACATTGAGCGCAGCCGAATTACTGAATTTGAACCGATATTTTCGAGAGTATCTGAATCATGACCCAAGCACAAACCCAGGCCAAGAAGGTTGCCCTGATCACCGGCGTGACGGGCCAAGACGGTGCCTATCTGGCCGAGTTTCTGCTGAAGAAGGGCTACGAGGTGCACGGCATCAAGCGCCGCTCCAGCCTGTTCAACACCGATCGCATCGACCACCTGTATCAAGACCCGCACGTGGACAACCGTCAGTTCACGCTGCACTACGGCGACCTGACGGACTCCACCAGCTTGGTGCGCATCATCCAGAAGGTGCAGCCCGACGAGATTTACAACCTGGCCGCGCAAAGCCACGTGGCGGTGAGTTTCGAGGAGCCGGAGTACACGGCCAACGCCGACGGCATTGGCGCGCTGCGTATCCTGGAAGCCATTCGCATCCTGGGCCTGGCGAAAAAGACGCGCTTCTATCAAGCCAGCACCAGTGAGCTGTATGGCCTGGTGCAGGAGATTCCGCAAAAGGAAACCACGCCGTTTTACCCGCGCAGCCCTTATGCGGTGGCCAAGATGTATGCCTACTGGATCACGGTGAACTACCGTGAGGCCTACGGCATTTACGCGTGCAACGGCATCTTGTTCAACCACGAAAGCCCCTTGCGCGGAGAAACCTTCGTGACGCGCAAGATCACGCGCGCGATTGCTCGCATTGCACTGGGGCTTCAGGACTGCCTGTACCTGGGCAACATGAGCGCGCTGCGCGACTGGGGCCACGCCCGCGACTACGTGGAAATGCAGTGGTTGATGCTGCAGCAGGACAAGGCAGAAGACTTCGTGATTGCCACGGGTGTGCAGTACAGCGTGCGCCAGTTTGTGGAGCGTGCGGCGGCGGAGCTGGGCATTGAAGTGAAGTTTGAAGGCGAAGGTGAGCAGGAAATTGGCGTGGTCGCGAAGGTGACGGGCGACAAGGCCAAGTGCAAGGTGGGTGACGTGATCTGCAAGGTGGATCCGCGCTACTACCGCCCGACCGAAGTGGAGACGCTGCTGGGGGATCCGACCAAGGCCAAGGACAAGCTGGGCTGGGTGCCGCAGACCTCGTTCGAGCAGCTGGTCAAGGAAATGATCGAGGCGGACTACACCACGGCACGCAAGGACAGCTTGGTGAAGATGGCGGGCTTTCAGGCGTTTGATCATCACGAATAAGTTATTAGGCTGGCAATCAAACGGAGAATTATTAATCCACAAAATTCTATGCCAAATCAATGGATTGCGAGTCCGTGATGTGGTGAATTTAATTGCCATGTTAATAACAAACTTCATCTCATGCGCATTTTGATTGCTGCACCGACCTTTCCTCCTCAGGGGGGCGGGGTTGCGGAGGTGGTTCGCCGTCAGCAGGTATATCTTGCTGGACGTGGGCATACTGTTGAAGTTGTTTCTGGGGCTCTGAATAGCGCGCCTGCCCAGGATGGGGTGCGTCGCTTCGATGTTAATTCTGGGCGATTTCCAGTTTACGCATCAGGTGATCGGTGGGGAATTAATTCGCCTGCAGAGAAGGCCCGCTACATTCAGTTCCTAAAGGAATATCCATCGGACGTCATACTGGTTCATTGTTGGCAGGCATGGTGCACGGACTGGGCATTTGAGCATGTTTCCGAAATCGGCAAACCTTTGGCTCTGTTCAGTCACGGTACGTCGGTGAATACATTTTCGGGATCGCTTGGGTTTCTTCGATACTTGCGTTGGCGAGAGTACGCGTGGCGAACTATTCCGCGTATTCTACAGGCCGCAGCGGGCGTCTTTGTCCTAGAAGATCATGTCGATCAAGATCGGTTTTTTGACTGCAACTGGGCGCGTCGACTAGGTGTTCGCACGCGGGTTGTTTCTAACGGGTGCTCTCCTGAGCTGCTGGATCAGCCTGCTTCAGAGTGCGCTCGTGACGAGCTGATTGTATTGTGCGTCGCTCAATTTACGCCGGAAAAAAATCCGGCAGCAGTCGTGGATGCCTTTGCCAAGGCGAACTGGCCAGGGGCTCGGTTAATTATATGTGGATCATTGATTACGAAATATTATTATGATCTCTGCCAGAGAATCGCGATTTTGCCTGTGCAGTTGCGAGAGCGAATTGCTGTGGAGGTGGGGCCGGATCGAAATCGCCTGCTACAGCTATACCGTCAAGCTAGTATTGTGGTGTCTGCTTCGACGACAGAGTGTCAGCCGCTAGTTTTGATTGATGCAATGGGTGCTGGAGTTCCTTATCTTTCCACTCGAGTGGGGTGTGTGGCAGCGCTCCCCGGAGGGGTCGTGGCGGAACAAGGCGATGGATTCGCTAAAGAGTTGCGGCGGCTTCTTTCTGACCCGGAGTTGCGGAGAGAATTGGGCGATATTGGGAGGAGTGCTGCTGTGCATAAATATAATTGGGCGTCGTCCCTCGCCCTGCTGGATCAAGGCCTGGTTGAGATTGCAGATTCAGGTGTTGTACATTTTGCAGGGTATTCGAAATAGGATATGGCAGCAAGGAATTTGCTCCGAGATGCGGTGTTGACTGGCCTGCTTCAGTCAGCTCGTCTTGTAGGCGGTCTTTTGCTCCTGCCTGTTTTGTTGCATGCTATGGGGGCGCATAATTACGGGTACGTTGCTTTGGGTGTGAGTATTTGTACGTACTCAGTTATGCTTGAGAGTGTGCTTACTCCGGTATTGAGGAATCAAATAAACCTGGCTCAAGCTCGTGGGCAGTCAGAGGAAGTTGCGCGACTTCAGCGGATCTCATTTTCTGCTGCGGCCTGGGTATTTGGAAGCGCCTTGGCTATCGGAGCAGTGATTCTTGTGGCGTGGGGCTGGGGCGACAAGTCAGATCGGCCATATCTGGGGCTGGCTTTGGCCTGTGTTTTTGCTATTGCTCTCGCCTCGGTCGGTGGTGTGATTGACTGTTTGTTCTCGGCACTTGACGGGCTTTGGTTGTTGCGGGCATGGGAATTGACGGGGACGCTTGTTGGCTTTACATCTGCCGCAGCGCTGGCTTGGTCTAATTGCGACCCAGCTTGTGTTCTGGCTGCATTAGTGGTGTTGCCGCATGTGCCAAAGTTGTTGGCGTGGGTGCAACAAGTTAGGAAGGGTACGATTGATGCTAATTCAGACGGTGCAGCTCTCCTGAATTTTGTTCGGCAGAATGCACACGACTCAAAAAATTTCCTTATCTTGCAGCTCCTGCTTTGTGTTGTTTCGACATTTCCGACATTTTTCGTTGCGTCCCAAATGGGTTTGGTTGCCACCACGCTGTGGACAACAACTCAGAGAGTGATGATGGCTCCTGCGAATTTTGTGGTGGCGCTTATGCCTGTCGCGTGGCCTCGAATCACAAGGGCGCACGCTGCGGGCCGTGTCGACATGCTGAAACGGGTATTTTTGATCGGATTGTGGCTGCTGGTGCTATTGATGTCGCTGTGGACTGCAGCTTCGCTGGTCTGGAGAGAGTCGATATTTGGACTCCTCACTGCCGGATCCCTGTCTCCCTCTGTTGGATTGGTTTTCGTGGCTGGGGCTCTGGTAGTGGCTACTACTTGCGGTTCTTGGATTAGTTCGTTTTTAAATGCTTTGGGGGAGTTCGGGAGTCAGGTGCGTCAGTCTGCGCTGACGTTGGTGGCAACTGTTGTATTGGGTCCTATGGGTCTGTGGTTGTCGGATTTGCCTGGTATGGTTGTTGGAATTTTTGTGGCTCTTTTGATCGGTGCCGTTCCGAATGGTTTAAAAGTGTGGGCCCGTCTTAGGGTGGACGAGGCATGACCTCGGTTGGTTATCTTGCTCCTGCTCAGCGGTGGTTTGTGTTTGCGCTCGGAGCATACTTTTGGACTAGTGCCTTTGGTGCGTTGACATTGCCAGGTGTCGGTGTGTCTTACTCCAACTTGGCTTTCATGCTTTTGATTGCGACGCTTTGGGGGCAGCGTTCACGCGGGGACTGGTTAACAGCGCTCGGGTTGCTTGTTCTGATGGTTCAAGATATTGTATTTCGTCTATTTACTGATGAATGGTATGGGGTCGGGTATTCGGTGAATATTGGGCGGATGGCGATTTTTGTCTTGTTGGCTCGTCCGTATATAAATTTACCTGCTGGGATTCGTGCAAATTTGCTTATTGCGTTTGGTGTGGCTGCATTTTTGTCGGAAATGTACGTTTTTTATGACCCCTCTTATCGGATGGCGTTGTTCAATGCTAAGAGTGTTGGGGAGGGGTTTGGATTTGAGTTGTATCGGCCGACAGGTTTGATTGGTGATCCAAATTATTTTGCTGTTCCATTGGCTTTAATGGCTGTCTCTGCATTTCAAGTGCGTCGAATTGGATGGTTCCTTTTTTCCGTAGTATTGGTTTTGGCGACCGGGTCTAGATCTGCCGTGATTGCTGTTTTGTTGCCTGTTATGCTTATGCAAATTACAAGGGTTCGCCAGAGTGGCCGAACTATTGCGGCTATTTTGACAAGCTATGGAGTGGCGCTTGTGCTCGTTGCTTTGCTGAACGCTTTTCTGCGCGAAGGGACCACGTCGGAGTCAAATGCTGAGCGGGTGGGTCTTTTAATGCAGGGGATGGCAAATGTGCTGACATTTTCTTTTTTGGGTACTACTTATGGCATGCCGAGTGCGGTTGCGCTTGATGGGGATAGGTTGGTTGTGCATAATACGTATATTCAAACCTTGAGTACGTCTTTTTTTTTGGGGCTATTTATTCTGTATCGTAGTATTGTGGGTTTGTGGCGAAAAAGATTTAGCCCCATTTTGTTGTGTATGGTTATTGAAATGTTGTTTCTTGATATGAGTTCGTATTCTGCGTTTCTTCTTGTGTTTTTGCTGTATTCTGTGCCTATCAAGTCGCATGGAATTCGTTCATGATATTTTCAATATTGGACCCATCTTGCTCGGAAGCCTGGGTGCGTCTCGATGGGGGTTTGGGCAATCAGATGTTTCAGTACGCCTTCGGTCGAGCGCTGGCACATAGACAGCGTCGCGATTTGGTGCTGGATGCTGCAGCATTGGCTCAGGCTCGTCCTGGAATCACCCCACGCAGCTACGCGCTCGACGTTTTTCACGTTCGGGCCAGGATAAACAAGACGGGGGCGTGTATCAGTGACCGTTCCCTGTGGCTGCTCCGTCGACTGCCTTGGTTGGCGCGACTGCGTGGGGTGCACTCTGAAGTCGGACACGACCATGATGCTACAGCGCTGAGCGATGTCCGCAGTTGCTATTGGGCGGGCTATTGGCAGAGTCCGCTCTATTTCGAGTCGATCGGGGATGCCCTGTTTGATGATTTTCAGCCAGTACGGCCATTGAGTGCTTCGGCGCAAACCTTTATCGCGGGCTTGGACCCCGCTCGAACCGTGATGCTTCACGTCCGTCGTGGGGACTACGTAAGCCTCCCTTCGGCGGCTAATCACCATGGTGCGGCGGGGCTCGACTACTATCGTATGGCTGTGGAGCGCTGCCTTCAGGCAGTGCCGCGCGCTAGGGTTGTGGTGTTCTCTGACGACATTGCTTGGTGTCGAGAGGCGGGCGTTGCGGCTCCCGCCAAGGACGTGACTTACGTCGAGCCCGATAAGTTCAGGACGGATTGGGAGGATCTCTGGATGATGTCGCATTGCGGTCATCACATCATTGCCAACAGTTCGTTTAGTTGGTGGTCAGCGTGGCTTGCTGATCGTCGTTTCGGGAGGGCGTCGCGTCATGTGTTTGCGCCGCGTCGGTGGTTCCAGATGGCAGAGGTTTGCTCAACCGATCGCTTCCCTGCCCATTGGGGGGTTCTGTGATTCCTCGTGTGTCGTGGTTAATGTGCACGCACCGTGAGGATGTGTTATTGCACCGTGCTGTGGTCTCGTGCCTTGATCAGACCTTGACTGATTTTGAGCTGGTGCTGGTGGCCAACGGCCCGCAGCAGCGGCTCTTGGTTGAGCGCTTAAAGCAGGTCTACGGACACGATCGGCGTGTCGTAGTGGTCGGCACATCGATGTGTCTGCTAAATTTTGCGCTCGATCTCGGCCTGCACTTGGCGCGGGCTGAATTTGTGGCTCGGATGGATGCAGACGATGTGGCTAGTCCAGAACGTCTGGCGCTGCAGTTGGCCTATATGGAACAGTACCCTCGGGTGGCTGTTCTGGGCAGCGACTATGAGCTTATCGACGCAGAAGGGGGGAGGCATGGCACGGTACATTTGCCGCGGGGTCATTCCGCGATTCGTCGGACCTTATATCTGGGCAATCCCATTTGCCACCCGGCGGTGATGCTGCGTCGCGAGGTGGTACTGGGGCTGGGTGGTTATCTTGGCGGTCAGAACGCTGAGGACTATGATCTGTGGCTACGCTTGCTGCTCGACGGGCGCTGGGAATTTGCTAACTTGCCAAAAGCCTTGCTGTCGTACAACGTGGTCGCTGGCGGCGCGGCGCGGAGATCGCGACGAGCCTATGCCAATGTATCAGCGGCCCAGTGGCGCAACTTCCTCGTTACACGGGACCCCCGCTGGTTAGTCGGTGTGCTGTGGAGCAGCGTCAAGTCTGTCGTCCGGGCCAACCAGGCCTGAATGGTTTTCCCTCTCCACTGAGGTTATTGGATGTCCGGCAAGACACTGATTCTTACCTGCAACTCTTCCTTCGGGCTCGCGAACTTTCGCATGGGCTTGATTCGGAGGCTGCAGAGTGAGGGCTACCATGTGGTAGCTGTGGCTCCGCGTGACGCCCATTCGGTCCAATTGGAAGCTGCGGGGGTCGAGTTTTACGACTGGCATCTTTCGGCCCGCAGCGCTCGCCCGTTGCAGGAAGTTCGGGCCATTGTCCAGCTGATGCAAATTTACCGCCGCGTTCGTCCTAGCCTGTCATTTCACTACACGGTCAAGGCGGTAATCTATGGCGCGATCGCGGCCCGGCGAGCGCAGACCCGCTTCGTGTCTGTAATCACTGGGTTGGGCTACATCTTCCTCAATGACGGAGTGGTGTCACGGGTAGCTCGTGCGCTGTACCGGCTGGTGCTGAAACGCTCTCACCGGGTGTGGTTTTTGAATCGGGCCGATGTCGACGAGTTCGTCCGTTTCAGGCTGGTAGACCGGTCGTTAGCAGAGGTGATTCCGGGTGAGGGCGTGGATACAGCACATTTCCGACCGGGATTGTTTCCGTCCCGGCCTGTGGGGTTGCCTACCGACTTCTTGATGGTGTCGCGACTACTCGCCGACAAGGGTGTGTACGAGTTTGTAGACGCCGTACGCTTGCTGCGTTCAAGAGGATGGTCGTTTACTGCCCGAATTTTAGGCGCTCGTGGTGCTGAAAATCCCACTGCGATTACTGATAACGTAGTCGACGGCTGGGTGCACGAAGGGCTGATTGAGTACCTCGGTACGGCGATTGATGTGCGGTCTTATCTGGCCCAGACTGATTGTGTGGTCTTGCCATCTTATCGCGAAGGTGTGCCGCGTGCGCTATTGGAAGCCTCTGCCATGGAGGTGCCGGTGGTGGCTACCGACGTACCGGGTTGCCGCGATGTCGTGGTTGACGGGGTTACGGGCTATCTATGTGCTGCTCGTGATCCGACTGCATTGGCTGACGCTATGGAGCACATACTGCGCCTAGCAACTTCGGATCGTGAAGCGCTGGGTAAGAGGGGGCGGGAATTGATAGAGCGCAAGTTTTCGGAGCCGATTGTCATCCAGCGCTATCTGCGCTTGCTAGAAGCCTGAGTGCTTTGCGGAGAGAGTGTTTGAGTGTCCAACTGGATCGCATGCGTTCCTTGCAGAAGAGTGGGCTCGTGCTGGGCAAGATTGACGGCCCGCCAGTCCTGCGCTGGTTGCGAGATTGAAAGCTTATGTGTCATGCAACCAGGGCGAGCGGGGAAGTAAGCGCCACAAATTCGTGCAATTCTCATCGGCACGGATGGATTTCTTCTGTTAAAAACGTTCGCTTCAGGCGATTGCTTGTCTGCCGTGGGTCCTCGCTGTGCTTTACCTCGTTGCTTCATTCTTGGTCACAATCGTTGTGACGCTTTTGGTGGTTCATTCTGCCTCCGCACACGCGCACCTGTCCGGTGACAATGACAAGGCGCAGCCTCAGAAGTTTCACTTCCGCGTGGTGCCACGGATTGGCGGTGTTGGCATCGTCTGCGGAGTGCTGACGGCTGGGGGGCTCGCGTTTTGGAAGGGGTTGGCCGAAGCTGATGTCCTGCTGACCTTGTTGGCTGCAGGCGCTGTGGCCTTTGGTGCTGGTCTGACCGAGGACTTCACCAAGCGAGTGTCACCACTCCATCGCTTGGTCGCCACCGCGGTGTCGGCTGCGCTCGCGATCTGGTTTCTGGGCGCTGTCATTGAGCGCTCGTCCATTCCCGGCCTCGACACCCTCCTGATGATCATTGGTGTTCCCACGGTGCTGACCTTGCTGGCGGTGTCTGGAGTTGCGCATTCCTTGAACATCATCGACGGCTTCAATGGCTTGGCGTCCATGTGTTCGGCCATCATGTTTGCCGCTCTGGCCTATGTGGCCCATCAGGTGGGGGATACGGCCATCGCAGCCTGTGCTTTGGCCGGCCTGGGCGCGGTGCTCGGCTTCTTCGTTTGGAACTACCCTATGGGCTTGATCTTCCTCGGGGACGGGGGGGCCTACTTTCTTGGCTTCTGGATCGCCGAGTTGGGCATCCTGCTCGTCGCGCGCAATGAGGCGGTGTCTCCGCTGTTCCCGTTGCTGCTGTGTGCTTATCCGATTTTCGAAACCTTGTTCACCATGTACCGCCGCCGTGTGGTGCGTGGGCAGCCGATGGGGCTTCCCGACGCAACGCATCTACACAGTCTGGTTTATCGGCGCCTCATGCGCTGGGCCATTGGAAAGAGTGACGCGACCAATATGCTTCGTCGCAACTCAATGACGGCGCCCTATCTGTGGGCACTTTGCTCGCTGCCGGTTTCGGCATCTGTGGTGGCTTGGGACGACGGGCAGCTGGCCGCAGTTGCGTTGGGTCTGTTCTGCTTGCTCTATGTGGCGCTATACCGTTCCATCGTGCGGTTCCGTACACCCCGAGTTTTGCAGCGCAAGGGCTCGCACTGGGCGGCGGATGTTGAAGATGAAGAGGACGAGCCAACGCTGACCCATCGGTGATGTCTTTCAATTCACCAACCCATTCCTGATTGCATACACCGTCAATTCCGAGTTGTTCGCCAGCCCGAGCTTTTCCAGCACCCGCGCCCGATAGACGCTCACCGTCTTCGGGCTCAACGACAGCTCCTCGGCAATGTCTGACAGCTTCTTGCCCGACGCAATCATCGTCAGCGTCTGCAACTCCCGGTCCGATAGCTTTTCGTGCCCGGACTCGGCCGCCGGGGCAGTCAGGTTCTCCACCAGCATCTGCGCCATTTCAGGCGTGATGTACTTGCGGCCTTGGGCCACCATCCGCACCGCGGCCACGATCTGTGCCGGATCCCCTCCCTTGTTGATGTAACCGTATGCCCCGGCCCGCAGGGCCCGCAGGGCGTACTGGTCCTCAGGGAACATCGACACCACCAGCACCTTGATCGGATTGCCTTCTTCCTTGAGGGCGTGCAGCACGTCCAGACCGCTGCGCCCGGGCATGCTGATGTCCAGCACCAGCACGTCCGCCGTGACCTTTCGCATCAGCGCACGCAGTTCGCCGTACTCACCGGCCTCGCCCACGACCTCCAGGTCGGGGTGCTCGGTGAGCGTGTCACGGATGCCGCGCCGGATGAGGCCGTGGTCGTCGCACAGGATGATGCGGGTCATAGGTCGCCCCAGGTGGAGGGATCGTGCGGACTGGTCAGGGGCCCGCCGTCTTCGCCCAGTTCGTGTCGGGACGAGTGCGTCCTGGCGCCTGCCAGCGGAACGGACAGGATGAGGGTGGTGCCGCGGCTGGAACTGGACATGTCGATCCACCCGCCCACGGTGTCGGCCCGCTCGTGCAGGCCTCGAAGTCCGAACGAGCGATCCTTGCCCAAGTCTCCCGAGGCCAGCCCGCGTCCATCATCGCTGATTTCCAGCGACAGCACGCCCGCAGCCATGGTCAGGTCCACCCGGACGTGCCGGGCGTCGGCGTGCTTGGAGATGTTGGTCAGCGCCTCCTGGGCCGTGCGGTAGGCCACCAGGGGCACGCCCGTGGGCAAGGCCAGGTGGTCGTGGCTGGTGCGGAAGGTGGTGACGATGCCGGTGCGGCGCTCGAAGCGCTGGGTCATCCATTGCAGGGCTGCCACTAGGCCCTGTTCCAGGATGGCCGGGCGCAGGTTGTGCATGATCCGCTGGCTGGCTTCGATGGCGTGGTTGAGCGACTCCAGCGCCTGAAGCGCACGTTCGCGCACGGGGGCGGCCACGCCGTTGCGCGCGATCCAGGCCAGGTCGAACTTCACGGCCGTCAAGGCGCCGCCCACGTCGTCGTGCACTTCTCGGGCGATGGCGGTGCGTTCCATCTCGATGCTGGTCTGCAGGTGCTGCGCCAGCTCGGACAGGCGCTTGCGCGACTGGGCCAGCTCGGTGTCGGCGCGTTCGCGGGCCTTGCGGCTCTCGCAGGCTTCCACGGCGTGCAGCACGGCGGGCACCAAGCGGGCCAGGTTGCTCTTGAGCAGGTAGTCAGAGGCTCCGTTGCGCATGGCGGCCACGGCCGTGTCCTCGCCGATCTCGCCGGACACCAGCACGAAGGGCAGGGACGTGTCTCGCTTGCGCAGCAGCTCCAGCGCCACCAGGCCTGAAAAGCCCGGCAGGTTGTAGTCCGACAGCACGGCGTCCCAGGGCTGTTGCAGCGCCATCAGGAAGTCCCGCTCGTTGTCGACGCGGAGCATCTTGGCCTCGATGCCGCCCCGGCGCAGGTGCACCAGGATCAGCTGGTGATCCAGTTCCGAGTCTTCCAGATGAAGGATGCGCAGGCGGCGCACGGGGGACGGACGGGACATGGGGCAGGCCGTTCGGGGGCGGCGCGTAAGGCGGGAAATGGACCCGGAATGCCCTTGTGATCACGTCACTGCTCAGGCCTCGGATTGCGAAAAATTCTATCAACCGCAGGCCCTTGTTGTGCCTGCCACAAGTGCGGTGGATTCACGCACCCCTGGTCAATCTGGAGCCACGATGCAACTAGAAGAACTTCCCGAAGAGCCGGCAGACGCGGGCCTGTCTCTGCTCGTGGCGGCGGAGTTGCAGGACCACCTGCTGACGGCCACCAACGACCTGGAGCGTCTCCAGCGCCTTTTGCAGGATGCCAGCGAGTCGCTGATGGGGCATTTCTACGGCGCCAACGAGCACCTGAGCCAACTGCTGCGCCAGGCGGCGGCCCATCCTGAGATCGATACGGCGGCACTCAACGAGACCATGCAGTGCATGGGGGGCGCCATCACGGCCATGCAGTTCCAGGACATGGCCTGGCAGCTCATCAACCACACGCACATCCGCCTGCGCGCCTGTGCCGACCAGATCGCCCGCGAGGCCATGGGCAGCGACGACCCCGAAGGGGAAGCCGTCGTCTCCGACGCCCCGCTGAGACCCAATCCTGTCACCCAGGACGAGATGGACGCAGGTTCCATCGAACTGTTCTAGTCCATTTCCACCTGTTCAACCCAGAACCCCTCCCGGAGAGATCAATGCATTCAATCCTCGCTGTGGACGATTCGGCCTCCATGCGCCAGATGGTGTCCTTCACGCTCAAGAGCGCTGGCTACAACGTCGTCGAGGCCGTGGACGGCCAGGACGCCTGGGAGAAGGCGGGCAGCCGCTCGTTCGACCTGGTGCTGACCGACCAGAACATGCCCCGCATGGACGGCATCAGCCTGACCAAGAAGCTGCGCGAGACCTCGCAGTTCAAGGCCACGCCGATCCTGATCCTGACCACCGAATCCAGCGACCAGATGAAGATGGCCGGGCGCAGTGCCGGTGCCACGGGCTGGCTGGTCAAGCCCTTCGACCCGGCCAAGCTGCTCGAGGTCATCAAGAAGGTGATCCGCTGAGGCGGGTCCCCATCGACACACTTCGGGTGAGAGGGACGAGACCATGTCAGAGATGACCTCCGAGAGTTCTGCCGGCGGTGCCGGCATCGACCTGAGTCAGTTTTACCAAGTCTTCTTCGAGGAGGCGGGTGAGAACCTCCAGCGCATGGAGCAGTTGCTGCTCGAGCTGGACGTCACCGCTGCCGACGACGAGGAGATGAATGCCATCTTCCGTTGCGCCCACTCCATCAAGGGCGGGGCCGCCACGTTCGGGTTCACCGACGTGGCCGAGCTGACCCACGAGATGGAAACGCTGCTCGACAAGCTGCGCCGCCATGAGCTGGCGCCGACGCCGCCGATGGTGGACGTGCTGCTCGCGTCCGGTGACGCCTTGCGTGCGCAGCTGGAACGCCATTCCGGCAGCGGTGGCGACATCGTCGATCCGTCAGAGCTGTTGGCCCAGATCCGTGCGTTTGCGTCGGGACAGGGGGCGGGGGCTCCGGTGATCGTGCCTCCCGCGCCGGTGGTGCCCGTGGCGGCGCCTGTCGTGGCGGCTGCGCCGGTGGCCCCGGCCCTGCCGTCGGGCAAGCGTGAGCTCGAGTTGCGTGTCGGCCCTCTGGAGGATCCGTCGCAGGCCGACAACTTGGTCGACCTGTTCAAGGAAATCACCGACCTCGGCACCATCGACGCCATCGACAAGGGCCAGGCCGCGGACGGCATGCGCCGCTTCCGTGTGGTCACCGCCAGCTCCGATGAAGACCTGCTGGACCTGTTCACGTTCCACGTGGCGCGGGAACAGGTGCAGATCCTGCCGATGGGGCCGGGCTATGGCTTTTATGCCGGCAGCCCGGGAGCGCCTGTCGAGCCGCCCCCTGCCGCGCCGGCCGCAGACGTCGGCTACGGCTTTTTCGACGATGCACCCGGTGCGCCGGTGTCGGGGCAGGCCCCTGCCGCGGCGCCCCCGCTGCCTTCGGCGCCCGCGCCGGTCGTGGAAGTCGCCAAGCCTGCCGCACCGGTGCCGGCCGCCAGACCCGCGGCCCGCGCTGAAAAGGCCGGCGGTGGTGGGCTGGACTCGTCCACCATCCGCGTTTCCGTTGAGAAGGTCGACCAGCTCATCAACCTGGTGGGCGAGCTCGTCATCACCCAGGCCATGCTGGCGCAGAACAGCCGGGACATCGATCCGGTCGTGTTCCAGCAGCTGGTGGCCGGCCTGAACGATCTGGACCGCAACACCCGCGACCTGCAGGAAGCGGTGATGTCGATCCGCATGATTC
>CAYYCN010000043.1:0-24603 GCA_964470355.1 uncultured Sphaerotilus sp. | reverse complement strand
ACTTGCATGGGGTGCAAGGGGTCGCGAGTTCGAATCCCGCCGCCCCGACCATAGAAAACAACGGGTTAGCTCTCACAAAGAGCTAACCCGTTTCCTTTTGTGCGTTCCAGACTTCGCTTTCTGGCAATTTGCTGGCAATTCGTTGTGAGCTTGGCCTCTGGTCAATCGTGAGTGATCGATTTTCGGGGAGGCAGTGCCGCTGAGTGCCACCAACTCCGACCACGGCACCACCTGATTCATCTCGTCGAGAAACTCCCGGCGCCGCGTGCGCTTGTCAGACTGGCCCAATCCTTGACTTTGTTGCTTTATGGCTGCGAAGCTCTTAGGTCTTCACGTTCACGCCGAGCACGCAAGACGGCGACTTCTGCAGACCTTCCCTAAGTGACCTTCCATCCAGGCCCCGCCTTCAAGTTCTTGTGCACTGGTCACAGTTCGCGGGGGAGTGCCTCCCTTTTGTCCAGTCCCTTCGGGACCGCGAACTCGACTCCCCTGGGGCACCCCTGCGGGGTTCCCCCGGCTTCGCCGGCTCCCCCTCCGGCCTCCATCTTGAGTGAAGGGGTCCTGGGTGAAATCCTCCCCATTTCGCGCTTCGCGCAGGTGCCGTTCTGGAAGTTGCCGGCCTCAGCCGGCTGTGGCCTGATCCATCAGCCGCTTCTCTTTTCGGTCACATGCGCCTGCTCGTCCTCTCCGACCTTCATGTCGAAAACCATTCCCTGACGCTGGATGAACGCAACTGCGCCAAGGCGCAGTTCGACGCGGTGGTGCTGGCCGGAGACATCCACACACCCGGCTGGCGAGGTGTCGCCTGGGCGAGTGATCAGCCCCAGTTCGCCGGCAAGCCGGTGCTGTACGTTCCTGGCAACCATGAGTTCTACGGGACCGACCCCGGCACAGGCCTGCAAGACATGCGGGTTCAGGCCGATGGCACGGCCGTGAAGGTTCTCAGCCAGGGGGAATGGGTGACGGGTGACGTTCACGTGCTGGGCTGCACCCTGTGGACGGACTACGCACTGCGGGTGCGCATCGGTGATGAGTGGGTCAGAGATCCCGAGGATTTCATGGCCGAGGCCCGGTTCGGTCTCAGCGACCATGAACGGATCAACGCTGAACCGGGTACAGAGGGAAGGGGAGATGGCGCTGCTGAGACCGTTCGGAGCCGAAGCCTCAGGCCCGCCCGGTCGTTGCGTCCCGGCGCCTGGGCACCTGAGCATGCCCTGCAGGCTCACATCCAGGATCTGGCGTGGCTGCGCACTCGCCTGGAGGGGCTCGGAGCGCTGCGTCGAACCATCGTGGTGGTCACCCACCACGCGCCATCAGCGCGCTCCGTGCCGCAGCGCTACGTGGGCCACTTCCTGTCGCCGGCGTTTGCCAGTGACCTTCCCCCAGACGTCTTCGAAGGGGTGAGTCTCTGGGTGCATGGCCACATGCACGACAGCCTGGACTACCTGGTGCCCTGGCCGTCCGGCCACGGGGCCTGCCGGGTGGTGTGCAACCCCAGGGGCTACCTGCGCAAAGACGGCTCGCACGAGAACCTGCTGTTCAAGCCCGGGTGGGTCGTCTCGGTCTGACTCTGGAGGCTGTTGGCCGCGCTTGCCGGTCCTTGCAGGCCCCAGCGGCGGTGATCGCGAGGCCCGTTCAACAGGCGTTTTGAAAATTGCGCCCGCGTCTGTTTTGTGGATCAATGGATCCCACATCAAAACAGGGAAGCCGGGATGCCCGAGGCGTACATCTGTGGCCAACGCCACGATCAAGAGCAACAGTCACTCACCATTGCCGAGCTGACGACGCGGCACAAAGCCTTGTTGCGCGGCACCTGGCCCAGCATGGGCCCGGGCTGGACCGGGTTGCTCGACGAGCTGCTGACGCAGCTCGCTCGGGTCGCTGAGCAGCAGCAGTGGCCACTGCCGGACATCACATCCGTCAAGGAAAAGTTCGGATCTCTGCACGTCTACGGCCAGGACCTTTGTCCGGAGCAGATGGACCTGATCGCGGCGGCCGAGGAGGAGAGCATGACGGTGTGCGACGTCTGCGGCTCACCTGGTTCCTTGCGCACCGATGGTTGGTACAGGACGAGATGCGATGAACACGCTGCCCACTGACCTTTGCGAAACGTCCCGCCACGCCGGGGTGCTTTGTGCCGATGCCAAGATCGACATTCCTGCCGGCTGGGCTGTGTTGCTGGACGCTCTGCTGGCCAAGCTGGTGACGTTGCCCGCGAAGTGGGATGTGCGTGTCGACCATGTGGGGGTCGAATACGGTGGCCTGGTCGTGCGGGGTTCCGGTCTTACAGATGCCCACCAGGCGGAAATCCTGGCCGCCGGCTTGCAGGCGGCACAGACATGCGACGTGTGTGGCGCCGCGGGGGAACACATCACCGAGCCGGGCCGCGAGCGAACACGCTGTCGTGCCCACGTGCTGACGAAGCAGGACTTGCGCCGCTTCCATGCGCCCATGCTGACATGTTCCTGGCTGTCGATTCGGCCGGGCTGGTTTGCACTGGTCGACGAGCTCCTGACCGAGCTGGCCGGCATCGCCTCGGCGGCGTGCGTTGCACCGCCTCGCGTGGTGGAGGTCAAGGAGAAGTGGGGCAAGTTGCGCGTGGTGGCTTCTCTCAACGCCGACGGCCTGGATCCCGAAGTGCAGGCTCAGGTGAGTGAGGCCATCGCTGCTGCCTGCAAGCGTGCTGCCGCACGCTCTGCCGGGATCTGCGATGTGTGCGGTGCACCCGGTGAGTTGGTGGGCCAGGCCTGGTGGAGGACCCGCTGCGGCGCTCACAGGAACGACCGGTGAGTCAAGGCCTCGATCAGACCTCGATCCTGGAGCGGCATCGCGCCCTCATGGAGGATCCTGATCATTTGGATCTCAGCGGCATGCCCGAGGGCTGGCTGGGGGTGGTGGACCATGCCTTGGTTGCCGTGGCCACGGCAGCCCGAGAGCAAGGTCTTGGCAAGCTGCTGGTGAACCGGGTGTTCATGAACCACGGCTTGGTGGTCATCCTGGTCAAGGACGACCAACCGCTGCTGCAGCGTGTCGCTGATCAAGCTTGTCTGCAGGTGCAGGAGGTTGGCAGTACTTGTGGCCTTCCAGGGGCGACCCAGCTCACCCAGGCTCGCGGCTACGTCACGCAGTGCGACAAGCACCGGCAGTGGAAATGAGTGAATGCGCAAATGCGTAAATACGTATGAAACTACTTATCTTGTCCGACCTGCACATTGAGCACCACCGCCTGGAGCTCACCGAGCGCAACTGCCCGGCGGACAGCTTCGACGCCGTGATCCTGGCCGGCGACATCCACACGCCAGGCACACGGGGTGTGCAGTGGGCCTTGGATCAGCCCCAGTTCGCCGGCAAGCCCGTGCTCTACGTGCCCGGCAACCACGAGTATTACGGGGTCGAGATGCGCAGCGAGCTGCAGCGCATGCGCGAAGCGGGGAGGGCTACGCTGGGCGCAACGACGCCGGTCCACGTGCTGGACCGGGACGTGATCGAGCTCGGTGGTTTGCACGTCATGGGCACCACCCTGTGGACCGACTTCAGGTTGCCGGTCCTGACGGGGAGTGCTCAGGATCTGTTGAGCGAAGGCGACGCCGAGCCTGAGGGCCACAGGTATTCCGTCGACGCCGCGAAGGCGGCGGCAGTGGCGTGGAACCGCATGAACGACTTTGAGTGCATCCGCACGGCGTGGACCGAACCAAGCCAATCGGTTGGTGCCGACCTTGCCCAGGATCACGTCAGCTCCAAAGGCCGGCGCAAACTGCGGCCCGCCGACACGATCGATCTGCATCGCCGCAACGTGTTGTGGCTCGGGGACGAGCTGGCCAGACCCGTGGCGGGTGTACGCGTGGTGGTGACCCACCACGTGCCCCATCCGCTTTCTGTCCACCAGAGGTACGCCGGCGACTGGCTGAACCCGGCCTTTGCGAACCAGCTCAGTCAGGACTTGTTTGAGGGTGTGGGCCTGTGGGTGCACGGGCACACCCACGATAGTTTCGACTTCGAGGTGCCCTGGCCATCGGGCCGGGGTGCTTGCCGCGTCGTGTGCAATCCCAGGGGTTACCTGCGGCGCGATGGCTCCCTGGAAAACTCAGCCTTCAATCCTGGATTGGTGATCGAGTTGTGAGACTGCACATCCTTTCTGACCTGCACAACGAGATGCACCCGTTTTCTCCAGCGGTTTGGGATGTCGACGTGATCCCTTGTGGGGGCCGCAGATCCAGGCTGCACAACGTTTTAAAGTTTGCCTGCGCCCTCCGGCTGTGGTCCGATGACGAGCATGACCTCCCACGCTGAACCCGCAGCTCGTTTTCAACGCTGGCCGCTGCCCCCCCTGCTTCAGCTCATCTTGGAGGTCCAGCCCCCCTACCTGTCGACACAGCAGTCGCTCGAATCGTCGCGGTGGTATGAGTTGTCCCAAGTCTTGCAGACCTTGCTGTTTGTGGGCACGCCAGAAGATCCGTCGGTTCCGCCGATGTCGGAGACCGATGCTCATGAGTGTCTGTACATGCTGGACGGTTGCAACGTACAGATTGAAGAACTGGGGTTGGATGCCACCGTAGCGCAGACCCTGCGCGATCAGATCCTGTGCGCGCTGGCCCACCGGTGCCTCCATCCGTCCGTGTTGCTGCGCTGGCTGCTTCGCTTGCTGGAGCAGGAGCAGATTTCGGTGGGGTGGCCCCGGGGAGAAGGGCCACGACTGACCTCAGGTCCGCGCCTCACTGCACGGGAGGAGCGGGGGTCGACCAACGCTATTCAGCGGCCTTACCTGACTTGGCACAGGGTGGTGTTGGAGCAGAACTACTTTTCACGCATGGGCCAAAGTCTGCGCACGCCCAGCGCCGTGACGCACCTGTTCATGGAGCGACTGGTGTGCATCAGCGACGAAGACCTGGCCGCCTGGAGCCGCCAGGCGGTGCTGGCGGCCATCAAGCTGCTGCGCCTGCACTATGCCTACACGATCCGCAGCGTCTCTTCGACGGCGCAGTCGCGTTTCGAGTTGTTCGCAGGACTGGGCCGGTCGCAGTGGAGGCGGCTGGTGCAGGCCACACAGCACGACGGCCCCTTTGAAGAAAGCCAGGAGCTCAGCTTCGGTGAGATCGCGATGGCGACCACCTACTGGTCGATGCAGGGCGAGTGCCTGGACGACGAAAGCAACGCTCCCCCCAGTGACGTGATCGGCGGTGGAGGAAGCCCTGCACAGGTCGTCCCGACCACTCGTACCATGGCTTCAGAGCTCAGTTCAGAGCTCAAGGGCGCCCAGGATGGCCATGAGTGGGATTCGGGCCCTCTTGAGCAGAAAATGGAAACCATGTCGGCGCAGTACACGGCCGTGCCGACCCCTCCGCTGAGAATTCACTGCGTGATTGCAGGAGCCATCACGCCGGGCACGGACAAGACCGACCGCGAGACGCTCAAGCGCTATGAGGCCCTGCGCTCGCCGATGGTGCGGCCGAACCTGCCCACGCTGTCGGCGTTGGAGGAGATGGTGCAGACCCTGCACCGGGAGTTTCCGTGGGCGACGGGTGCAATCGACCATCTCGGAGAGCAGTTGAAGCTGCGCCGCAGCTTCGGCGCCCTGCAACTGGGCTGGACCCCTTTGTTGCTGGTCGGACGACCGGGTAGTGGCAAGACCCGGCTGGCACGGCGTTGGGCCGAACTGCTGGGTGTGCCATGGCGAGAACTGAACCTGGGCGCCGCCAACGACAGCCGTAGCCTGACTGGCACCGCGCGGGGCTGGGGCTCAGGACAGCCGTCGCCGCTGCTGGAAATGTTGCTGGCGAACCAGAGCCCCACCGGGCTCGTGATCCTTGACGAGCTTGACAAGACCCGGCCCAGTTTCACGACGCCGTCCCCGTTTGACTCGTTGCTGGGGCTGTTGGAGAAGGAAAACGCGACCCGGTACTGGGACCTTTTCCTTCAAACGCAGTGCGACCTGTCGCAGTTGCTGTGGGTGGCCACGGCCAACGGCCTGGAAGGCCTACCGCCGCCACTCATGTCACGCATGGATGTGGTGCTGGTGCCCCAGCCCAGGGGCGAGCAGTTGCTTTCGGTGGTGCCGACGATGCTGTGCGAGCTGGAGCAGGAGTGGGGACTGCCGGCGGGAGCGCTGCCAAGCATCGACATGTCAGACGCGCTGGGGCGCATCGATAACGTGCGAGAGATGCGCACGCAGGTGATGCAGCGGTTGAAGGCGCTCTCGCCACGAGTGACCAACGGCTGAGGTCGTTGGCTGATCTTGCCCAACGGCCGCCACAGCAGCACTGGAGTGTGATGGCACGCGGCGCGTACAGATGCGCGACCTATGCCGGGCAATCTGGGCATGGGGAAAAAGACGATCCATGCAACCTGAACACTATCTCGTCATCGACTTTGAAGCCACCTGCTGCAATGCGGCTACCCAGTGCAGGAGACCGGGTTCGACCCGTGCTTGGTCGTGACGGTCTGAGCCCACCAGACCTCACCCACAGGACTCCGCGCCGGACCTCGGTGGTCTCTTGGCTCAGGTCCCGAACCGCAGCGCAGCATCGTCTGACTCCCAGGCCGCTCTGTCGGCTGCTCAGTTTGAGCACAGATTCCAGTTGGCATGCCGCACGAAGATTCGTGCTGCCTGACTGTTGGGTCCCATGTGATCATTGGCCAACACGCAGCTGGCCATTGCTCCGGGCAAGAGATGTCATGCGCGAGGTGTTGAGCAACGAAGTGCAGAGGCCGACGACATGAGCCACATCCACCCCCAGGCACGAACGACCCCTCGGATTCGAGCAGAGATCCAGGCGTCCAAGGAAGGCCCTGCGGAGCTTGCGCGCAGGTACAACATCTCCGAGCCGACTGCGGCGAAGTGGCAAGGTCGTGACAGCGTGGAAGACCGCAGTCACCGGCCCCACAAGCTGAGCACGACGCTGAGCCCTGCGCAGGAGGTCATCGTCGTCGAGCTGCGACGCCTGCTGCTGTTGCCCCTGGACGACCTGCTGGTCATCACCCGCGAGTTCGTCCATTCCGGGGCCTCCCGTTCGACGCTGGACCGCTGTCTGCGTCGCCACGGAGTGAACAACCTGCGTGAGCTGCAGGCGACGCTCAATGGCGAGAGTGCCGAGGCGGCCAAGCCTAAGCGCTTCAAGGACTACGAACCCGGCTTCGTGCACGTGGACATCAAGTACTTGCCGCAGATGCCCGACGAGGGGGCGCGGCGCTACCTGTACGTGGGCATCGACCGGGCCACGCGCTGGGTGTTCGTTCGCATCTACGCGGACATGGAAACCACCAGTGCGGTGGACTTCGTGAACCGGCTGCACGAGGCCGCCCCGATGCGCATCGTCAAGCTGCTCACCGACAACGGCGCTTGCTTCACCGACCGCTTCCAGCGCAAGTCGCGCACCCCCAGCGGCAAGCACCACTTCGACGTGCGCTGTCGCGCCCTGGGCATCGAGCACCGGCTGTGCCCACCGCGCCATCCGCAGACCAACGGCCTGGTCGAGCGCTTCAACGGCCGCATCAGCGAGGTCGTCGCCCAAACTCGATTCCACAGCGCTGCCGAACTGCAGCAGACCCTGCTCGAATACGTCAGGGTCTACAACTGCCGTATTCCCCAGCGCGCCCTGGATCACCTCACCCCGCTGGACGCCCTCAAGACTTGGCGAGCCAAGTCGCCCGACTTGTTCAAGAAGCGGCCAAAGGATGTCCCGGGTCTTGACACCTGACGATTGCTCAAAATGAGCGGGTATTGCTCAAATTGAGCAGACATGATGACGGGCGCGAATCCAAGTGGCGTTCACGAAGTCGCGACTGCTCATTTTGAGCAGAAAATATGGCCTGCGACCTTTGTCGTGTATGCATACTGCTCAGATTGAGCAGAAGTGGCGGGTCGATCTTTGGGGTTGCTCATTTTGAGCAGCGTGCGCAGCACTGACGAGGACAGCTTAAGCGCTCAAAATGAGCATTGGTGACAGCGAAGTCTTGGCATGCATTAAATACCCTGGCGCACACAATCATCGGTAGCATCGGTCTTGGAAGCTATTAATCCGGCAATTCGATAGGGCGCATCATGCTGCGTAGCGAATCTTCGGGTGCCTGAAGTATGAGCGAATATGCTCCGGCTTGCTTGAAAGGTCTTGCATGATGTCCTTCAAATTCGATGTCAAAACGTCCGTGCTTCGCGCCTGAGGTTTTTCTGAGATCCGATTCTTCAGATCCCCGTTCAGGTATTCGTCTGGATTGAGCTCCGGAGAGTAAGCGGGTAAAAAGAACAACTCAATCTGGTCCTTGTGCTCATCAACCCATTTCTTGACGTCCTTGGCATGATGAACTCTCAGGTTGTCCAAAACAAGAAACACCTTCTTGCTGCTGCATTGGATCAGACGCTCCAAAAACTCGATGCACTTGGCCGCATCAAATGTCTCCTTGTAGAGCATGAAATGCAGATCGCCTCGGTTGGACACAGCGCTGATCATGTTCACGCCGAAGCGCTTGGCGGTGAGCGCAACGGCTGGGGTTTCGCCCTTGGGCGCGTAGCTGCGCCCGTGCTGGCTGCGCGAGTTCACACCGGTTTCATCGCCCCAGAAGATCTGCGCACCTTCGGCCTTGGCTCTGCGCTCAATCTCCGGGTAGCTTTCGTCGAGCCACGCCTGCACCTTGGCCGGGCTTTGTTCATACGCTCGCTTGAGCGGGCTCTGCGGTGTGTAGCCCCAGCGGCTCAGGTACAGCCCGACCGTTCGGATCGGCATATTCACCCCGGTTTGCTCCTGGATCAGGTCGCGCACGGCTTTTCGGGTCCAAAGCGCATAGGGCATCTTCAACTGATCGGGCATACGGTCCGTGATCAGATTGCGGATCTTGTCTTCCTGCTCCGGTGTCAGGTTGCGCCGCGTGCCCACCTCGTAGCCGCGCGGTTTGCCTGCAATGGCCGCGTCCAGGCCTTCTTGCTCGGACCGAAAAATCCATTTCTGCACGGTGCGCGAATGCACACCCACAGCTTGAGCGATCTCGTCGAACGTGTATTTCTGGCTCCGCATGGTCAGGGCAATCGTGCGCTTTTCTCGTTGCGCTGCGGATGGAAGGCTTCGGGCATCGTTCGGTTTCATGGGTATATTATATCACGCCCTACAGAGTTACCGAGTTAATATGACGGACCGATAGATGAGCTGTGCGAAGAAGACGAGGATGAAGATAGCGATGACGCGCTGGAAAGATTGACGCCTCGATGAGCCATTCTTCCAACTTTTACTGGGTCCAGGGTGGACTTTGGCCGCTCTGGCTGTCGAATTGTTCACTTCGGAGCATTGTTCTGCACCTCATTCTTCCAAAAAATGCATTGGATGTATGACGCCTGCGCCTCAGGTGCTCGAAACGGGGGGGACTTCTAGCATTTCCTGGATGAATGCATGGACCCTTCACTTCAAACCTACTGCTGGGTCAACCAAGACAGCCGAACGCCTGCGAGCGCGCGGGGGGTGAGCGCCAGCTGGGTGGGCGACATCAGCTGACTAGCTGTCAAAAATAATACCCAGTTTGGCCATGAGCACTTCGCCATATTCCTTGGATGGACAAGCGGATTTCAGCAGTGGGTCGTTGATGTCGGTTGTATGGAATTCAAGTTGTACGTTTTCAAAGCGAAGCTTGTTTCCGACCGTTCTTTCTGTCCATGTGAGTTCATAGCTTCGGATGTAGTCGATGCCCTTGACGAGGGGGCCACTCTTCATGTCAAAGAGAAACTTCTTGCTGTTCGCGTCAAAGTAAAAGCCGCCCGTTCCGTTTTGGCTCTGAAAATTGGTTCCGTATTGCTCGTTGATTGTGTTGAGCAGGTTTGATTGGGCTTTTGATTGTCCTTTTGTCCTCGCGCTGAAGTAATGGTGTGTGGCCAGTACAAACGCAATATTTGCGACGACGAATGTGCCCCATCCTATATAGATGAGAGCTCTTTCTATGAACACAAATACTGCCGTAATAATTATTGCCGTGAATGTGCTCATGCTCGTTTGCTGGGGTTGTGTGTTATTGAAATGTCTGCCGCCAAGGTCGTTTTGTGGCGGTGTTGTACATGATTTTGTAATTAACTGTTGTTTGCGCGGTATTGTTAGTATGTATTCTTGACGGTGTTGCAGTACTTGGTTTTCATAACATCATTGGGGCCGAACTTGAAGTCGCACACCTGGAGTTCATACGTGTTGCTGACCAGTGGGATGTAGAGCAGAGGATTGCTGCTTTTATAGGTGTAGGTGTAGATCTTGTCGCTTCCGGCCATCGACTTTGAAGTGGGTTGTCCAAGAACGTTGACCATTTGCGCGTAAGTGGTCTTCCCTTCGACAAGGCGGTCATATTTGTTGTCTTGAATGGGCTCGGTGGTCGCACAACCGGTCAATGCTGTCAGAAGTGCGGCGGTGGTGATGGCGGCAGCGAATTTCATGAATATCCAGTGGGGATGCGCAGTTTTGGAAGGGCGGATGGAAGCGCCTTGCATAGGAGACAGGTCTGATTCAGATCCAACAAGTCGGGGCCAATCGGTGTTTGGTCTGCGCCTTCGAAGCGGAGCGTCTTATCCACCAGCGATCAGGCGTGCACATCATTGGCCTGAGCTGTCAAAACCGCTGCATTTCTCAGTCACGGCACAGCCGAGAGTTACTGTCGAAGGCCGCAGTACGGGTTTGGATCTGACCGTCCCTGATTCATACGTGAAGCAAACTCCGTAGATGCGAATCTATCATATGGCGACCCTGACGGCATGTCAGCAAAGCCGAAGCCGCCCACACAGTTGCCCGATCCCAACGACGTGCGTGGAGTGCTGGCCTATAACATCAGGCTGATGCGGGTACAAAAATCCTGGTCGCAGGAGGCTCTGGCGATGGAGTGCGAACTGGACCGAACCTATGTGTCGGCCGTTGAGCGGGCGCGCTGGAACGTCTCGTTGGCCAACATTGAGCGAATGGCCAAAGCGCTCGGCACACAGCCGTGGTGTCTGCTCTTTCCGCCCACCGCTGTTGAGCCCCCATCGGGTCCCGTCTGAAGCGGTTCTGAGGGCGCGTCACGGCTGAGGATCAGCAGTGGTCTTCGTCGCCAAGTTCAAGCGACAATGTCCCTGTCGTACTTGCACTGTGTGTGAATCGACCCGGTCTTCCTCCCTGGACCGGCGTGTTCGCAAGATCACGTTTGCCCGCCCATGTGCGGGCGTTTTCTTGCCCGCCTGGGGCAGGGATGAGCTTGGGCTAAACCGCCCGGTGATTCAGCAACTCAACCCGCAGGCGCAGCACACATGGATCCAGCCGGGTACTGCCCCAGCATCCCAAACGCCTCCACGGGTGTCACTGCCAGCCACTGCGCGTACTGATCCTCCCGCAGGATGACGACCATGCGCTTTTCGTCCTCCGGCTTGTGAAACCGGTTCATCAGCGGGTGCTCGTCGGCGTTGACCGTGAGCATGCTGAAGCTGCGGACGGTCTCGCCGCTGGGGGCCTTCCATCCGCTCCAGATGCCTGCAATGCCCATGGGCTGGCCGTCCGCGCGACTGATGCGCGTGGACACCGCCCGGCCTGAGCGCCAGTCGGGCTCGTAGAAAGCCTCGGCCGGGATGATGCAGCGCCGCCCCAGCCGCCAGGCGTCCCGGTAGCTGGGCTTGACGGCTACCGTCTCACTGCGGGCGTTGTAGGTGCGCCGGCCGAACGAGTCGTCCTTGGCCCAGTGCGGGATGAGCCCAAAACGGCCCCGCACCGCCTCCCGGTCACTGCCGGTGTCCTCGGCATCCTTGGGCCGGCGGATGAAGATCGCCTCGTGCGCGGGCCAGATGTCGTTGCCATGGGGCCGTGCACCTTCAACCCCAAGCAGGTCTGGGCCATCCTGGAAGAGATCGGGCGTGTCCACATCGAAGGCCAGAGCCAACTGCCGGGGATCCATCACGCCGAGGTAGTGCACGCACATGGCGGGATGGTAGAGCGATAGGGGCCGGTCATATACTGTATGTATGTACAGTTGTTTGCATCCCGGTCAGCCCGTCCCGCTCTCGGAAGTACCCCTGGTGCTGCCGATGGCGGGCGACCGGGTGCAGGCCGGGTTTCCGTCCCCGGCCGAGGACTTTGCGGTCAAGCGGATCGATCTCAACGAGGTGCTGATCACGCACCCGCAGGCCACCTTCTTGTTGCGCGTGGCGGGGGACTCCATGCGCGACGCGGGCATCTTTGACGGCGACACCCTGATGGTGGACCGCGCCATCAAGCCGCGCCACGGGCACATCGTCGTGGCGGTGGTCGACGGCGAGTTCACCGTCAAGTACCTGTTCGAACGCGCTGGTCGCGTGAAGCTCAAGCCGGCCAACCCGACCTTCCCTGACATCCAGATGAAGGAGGGCCAGACGCTGGAGGTCTGGGGCGTGGTCACGGCCAGCATCAAGCGGTTCACGACCTGAGGGGCTTGCCCTTGCATTTCACTGACCACCATTCGAGGACAGGGGCGTGTACGCACTGGTCGACGGCAACAACTTCTATGTGAGCTGCGAAAGGGTCTTCCGCCCCGCACTGAACGGCCAGCCAGTGATCGTGCTGTCGAACAACGACGGCTGTGCCATCGCACGCTCCAACGAGGCCAAGGCACTGGGCATCGCCATGGGAGAGCCCTGGTTCAAGATCCGGCACCTGGAAGAGGAGGCGGGCCTGGTGGCGCTGTCGGCAAACTTTGTGTTGTACGGCGACATGTCGGACAGGATGATGAGCCTGGCTGCGGGCCTGGGGCCCACACAGGAGATCTACAGCATCGACGAGTCGTTCATCGGACTCGATGGCGTCCGGGGCGATCTGACACGGCGCAGCCGAGTGATCCGCCAGCGGATCCTGCAGTGGACCGGCATCCCCTGCGGCATCGGCATTGCCCAGACCAAGACGCTGGCCAAGCTAGCGAACCACATCGCCAAGACGGCCGAGCGCAAGCCGGGCTCGTACCCCGAAGACCTGGCCCAGGTCTGCAACCTGGCCGCGCTACCGGCGTCCGATCTGGACACCATCCTGCAGGCCACTGCAGTGACCGAGGTCTGGGGTGTGGGCCGCAAGATCGGCAAGCAGTTGCAGGACGCCGGCGTGCACACGGTGCTCGACTTCGTCAGGCTCAGCCCCAGTACTGTGCGCAGCCGCTGGAGCGTGGTGCTGGAGAAGACGCTGCGCGAACTGCAGGGCCAGCCTTGTGTGGAGATGGACGCCCCTGGCCCCAAGCAGCAGATTGCGTGCACCAGGTCGTTCGGCAGGCCGGTGCGGGAACTGGACGACCTCATCCAGGCGGTGAGCGAGTTCGCGACCCGGGCGGCCGAGAAGCTTAGACAGCAGCACAGCGTAGCCAGCCAGGTGCTGGTGTTTGCGCACACGTCACCGTTTAGGCCGGGGCCGAGGTTCTCCGAGAGCGTAGTCGTGCCCACGCGCCGGCCGACGGCTGACACCAAGGAGCTTGTCAGTGCAGCACAGCAGGGCATGAAGCAGATCTACAAGCCCGGCTTCGATCTGATCAAGGCCGGGGTGATGCTGCTCGACCTGGGACCGGACAGCACCGTTCAGGGCGAGTTGTGCCTGGAGCCCGGTGACGACGCGGGCAGCCCGCGCGACAGCGCCCGGCTGATGGGTGCGATGGACGCGCTCAACCAACGCTTCGGCAAGGGCACGGTTCACGTGGCCAGCACCGGAGGAGCCGCCCGCAAGCGGGTCTGGACCATGCGACAGGACCGGCGCACGCCGCACTACACGACGCGCTGGGATCAGATCGCCGTGGCGAGGGCATGACCATGAGTTCCACGCACAGAAGCTCCAGGACATCCAGGGCATCCAAGCCCTGGCCCCCAAGGGCGTCACCCGAAAGGGTGATGTCTCGTGCCACAGGGGGATGGTCAGGGCTGGGGGCTTCGCCCGACCATGGCGGCATGGAACACGACATCCTGATGGCCTTGGCCAGCGTCCTGAGACGCGAACTTTCTCCAGCGGCACAGGACCGGGTGCTCGCCGGTCTGGCCACCGACCTTGGCCGACTGGTGGAACTCCAGCCACACCTGGAGGAGCCCGTCTCCCGGGTGCTGATCATCTTGGCCTACCGGTTTGGCTTCAACTTCGCCTCAAGGGGATAGACGCCCTTTCCCCGCGAGCCTGCAACCCTGAACTGGAAGCGGTACGCCTTTACCCATGAGCCGACCCATCCCAATCGAGTTGATCGTGCCGGGAGCGACTCCCGAAGCCATCGAAACCGGCATCGAGGCCGCCTGGGTGGTGTTTGATGCCCATAGCGCCTGGCCCTGGGACGCAGCAGCGGCCCGCTTCGACATGGAGTGGCTGGCCGAGTACGCGCCCGACGACGCGCCCGAGATGTCGCCCGAGCTGCTCGCTCTTTCTGGTGTGGGATGACGCCATGGCTGCTGCCCTGGAGGCGGCGTGGCCCGGTCAGAAACCGCCGGGCGGGTGCTCGTTTGGCCTGGAAGGGGTGCCGGTCTATGTCCAGCCACGCTATCGGCAAAGCTTGGTGCCGGCCTGAATCAGGCTTGATGCCGGGCTGATTTCCAGCGTCATCAATGAAGGCTCACACCCTCAGTTGCTCGACCGTCATCCCCTCGACGGTCAGGGCGTCCCTGAGCCACTGCGGCTGCTTGCCCTGGCCCGTCCACTCCAGGCCTGACGCCGGGTGCCGGTACTTGGCCTCCAGGCTCCTGGTCTTGTGGCCCCAGGCCCCGATGGGGGTCTTGATCTCACGCCGACCCAGCCCGGTCAGCTCCCACGGCTCGATCTGCCACGCGGCCATGAGGACTCGGATCTCACCGATCAGGGCCTTCTTCTCGGCCTTGGTCAGGTGCTGGAGTTCTTCCACCTGGACGCCATAGAGGGCCATCAGGGTCTGGATCTCGGACAGCGCGGCTGCTTGTTCTTGTGTGAGGTCACGGGTGCTCATCGCGCGGATTGTGGCGCAGGGGGCAGGGGATCCGGGGGGGCACGGTTGGCGCCTCTGACCGCAGCCCGCTCCCAGCCAGCCCAAATTTGCGGCCGACTTCCGTGGGGCACGTAGCCAAGCACCGACTCGGGCCATGAAATGGCCGCTGCGCGGCCAAGCGGCGGCACCGATTCCGACACTTTGTCACGCACTCCCCCGTGCAGGGGCTTTCGCATTTCAGGCGTAGGCCTACGATGGCTCATACAACGGACCAATCCGTGGGAGGACTCCAGAAGATGCCGCGCCCTGCGAACGGGCGGAGGGGCCGACGTGCGCCATCCGCCAGAACGAGCAGTTCCCTGAATTCGATGGCCACAAAGTGCGTAGCTGGCGGCGCCTTCCTGTGGCTGTTTCCCATGGTGCTGGGCTCTGCCTTGCCGAAGCTGCATCTGCAGGAGTCGCTCGCCAGCACGTTGCGGCCGTTTAAGCTGGGGCTTCTCGCCATCGGTGCAGGACTGCTCCTGCTGCGCTTGCTGACGCGGCCCAAACCCGCTCAGGTTGAAACCCCGGCAGAAACAGGCCCGGTCAAACCTCAGGAGGCACCCTCAAGAAAGACCGCCAAGGTCATAGCTGGAGCGACGCATCAGCCGCAGGCCACTCCCGCTTGCAACGCAGCCGAGGCACCCGAACGCCCCACGGTTTGGGGCCCTGAAGTGTTTCGGGTCATCGAGTGGCGCCGCTTCGAGGCCCTCGTGGAGGCCCTGTTCGCCCAAGCCGGCTTCATCACCCGCAGCCAGAGCCACGGCTCGGACGGCGGCGTGGACATCTGGCTCCACTCCAAGAACCAGCCCGACGGCACCCCGGTGAGCATCGTCCAGTGCAAACACTGGAGCGACAACAAGCCGGTGGGCGTCGACAAGATCCGCGAACTGCGTGGCGTCATGGCCACTCACGACATTCGGCGCGGGCAGTTTGCCTGCACCGCCCGCTATACCGTTGCAGCCCGCGAGTTTGCGCGCGACAACCAGATCAATCCGCTCGACGGCGCCGCGCTGCTCGAACTCATCGCCAAACGCACGCCTGAGCAGCAGCAGGCGCTGCTTGATGTGGCTTTGGACGGTGAGTATTGGAAACCCACCTGCGTGAATTGCGGGGTCAAGATGGTGTTTCGGGAGCCAGGCAGTCAAGGGAAGAAGAGGTTTTGGGGGTGTATTAACTTTCCGAAGTGCCGGGCCAAGATCTATGTCCGAAACGAGTGACTGGACGCGGCCATGGGGGTTACAGTTCGGAGAATTGGTCTATAGCAGCACTCATTTTCTTATTCGAAATATGTGTCAATTACAAGCCCGTTGATGGCTATCGGGAGCCGTTCGTGTCTATTGCTATACAAGAACTGATCGACCAGATCCAGTCAGACAAGACTGTCCTCATTTTTGGCGCAGGAGCTTCGGTGCCATCCAACGCGCCGAATGTCAACGCGCTTATCGAGGCGATTAGCTCCGAGTTTGGCATCGAGGTCGATGGTCTTGGACTGTCAGAGATTTCTGCGCTGGCGGAGAACAAGCGCAACCGCACCGACCTCATAAAATTGATTCGCCGGAAGTTCTCGGGTCTAAAGGCGAAAGGTGCCTTGTTGAATTTGCCCAACCACGCGTGGAAAGGTATTTATACAACCAACTACGACGAATTAATAGAGGAGGCCTATCGGCGCGCAAATAAGCCGCTTACGGTCTTTTCGTCAGACTTCGACTTCAAAGCCCAAGGCGATCCCACCGCGACGAAACTGTTCAAGTTGCACGGAACAATTAGCAAGGATTCTGTGGATGGCTATGTCCACAACATGATACTGACGCAGACAGACTACGACTCTACGAGCGAATATCGCGAGGCTCTCTACGTCCGGCTAAAAGACGACCTCAACCCGGGATCGCAGGCGGTCATCATTGGCCAGTCGCTGAACGACCATCACCTCAGGGAGTTGATAGAGGACGTCATATCTATAAACAAGAAGGTCGGCGCTGGAGGCCGCATTTTCCTGGTGCTCTATGAGCAGAACGAAAACCGTGCCAAAACTTATGAGTTGCGCGGGCTCAAAGTTGCGATCGGTAGTCTTGACAGCTTCATTGCCAGTATGGACACGAAGGCGCCGAACATCGCATCAGCCTACAAGGATACGGGCAACTTGCTGGACGCCTTCAATGCGCTTCGGCCGTTCACCATCGACGTCCAGGACGAGATAGCACCGGATTTAGCCCATGCTAGTTCCATCTTCAATGGCTGGCCGGCCACCTATTCAGACATTGCCAGCGGTCTGACGTTCGAGCGGAGCTGCGTGAGCGACATCGTGAGGCTACTCGACGAGGGCAACAAACAGCATATTGCCCTACTCGGCGCGAGCGGCGTTGGTAAGACCACTGCGGCGCGGCAGGCCATGCTGCGACTAAAAGGCAAAGGATATCAAGTCTGGGAGCACAAAGTTGATCTACCGCTGCAGACTGCCCAGTGGGTGAATGTCGCCAAGCGACTCGCCACGTCGGAGCAGAAAGGTGTACTGTTCGTCGATGAGGCACATGGCCATCTGTATGAATTGAATCACCTCGTTGATCAACTGGCTACCCAAGGGCTCATCGGCTTTAAGCTCGTCTGCGTGGCCGCGAAGAACCACTGGGCACCGAGGGTCAAGACCCCACTCTTCTACAAGCATGGGCAGGAAGTCTTGCTATCACAGCTCGACCACCCCGAGGTCGACCGGCTCCTGTCATTGGTAGAGACAAATCGCGAGCTGCGCCAGTTGGTGGAGTCCGGATTTAGCGGTTTCTCCCGCGGCGAGCGCCGCCGCCGTCTTATCGAACGTTGCGATGCGGACATGTTCGTTTGCCTAAAGAACATCTTCGCCTCGGAGAAGTTCGACGACATCATCTTGCGGGAGTTCGCGGGCCTCGAAGAGGCTAATGCCGACGTATATCGCTATGTCGCGGCCATGGAGTGCGCCGGAATTCACGTACATCGGCAGTTGGTTCTGCGGATTCTTGGTGTCTCGGCCGATGCGATTCATGCGGTGCTAGTCGGCCTGATGGGCATTGTCACCGAGTATGACGTTAACCCGCGAGAAGGCATCTACGGCTGGAAAGTTCGCCATGATGTCATCGCAGCCATCGTCGCCAAATACAAATTTCACGACATCACGCAACAGCTTGACCTATTTAATAAGGTCATCGACAACATTTCGCCGACCTACGATATCGAGGTGCGCACCATCCGAGAGCTTTGCAACACCGAGACCGGCTTGCCCTGCATTCCTGACAAGAGCATCCAGAACAATATGTTGCGTCGCCTGATGTCCATCGCGCCGGGGGAGCGTATTCCGCGCCACCGCCTTATCCGCAACCTGATTTCCCTCGGCGAGTTCGAAAAGGCCGACACCGAGATTCGCATCTACGAAAAAGACTTTAAGCGTGAGGCTCCTGTCGACCGTTACAAGATCCAGCTGCTCATCGCCCGAGCGACGGAGACAAAGGGGCTGCTAAATGAGGACAGGATGGTGATCCTTGAGCAGGCCAGAGAGTTGGCTGCAGCGGTTTCTGACCGCTACGAAGGCAACAAGTACGTGCTGGGCGCCTACTGCGAAGTCGGCGTGCACGCCTTCAAACTCAGCGGATCGCACAAGATCTTCGATGAGGCCATGAACGTACTGCGTAAGGCAGAGAGCCGCCTAGGTGACCCAGACATTATGAAGATGGTGATTCGCTATGAACGGCGACTTTCGGCACACGAAATCTCGATTACGGACAGTGAGCCCGATGAAGCTTTATCCGAGTGATTGTTGTTCAGCTTGAGACTGTTTTCGGACCGTTGCCATAGGCACGCCAGCGACCACTGATCTCGCAAGCAGCTATTCAGGTGGCCCATCTTAGAGCCCAACTGCTGCAATCTCACGCAGATTCCACAATCAAAAATCACCTGCTAATCCTTCAGGTAAATGCATTCGCTCGAAGCGCAATCAAACACAAAGGCGAGGACCTACGGATGTGGAATGATGTCGAAGCAAAGATCGACCTGCTGAATTTTTCGCATATTGCCAAAGCAGCCGCGCAACTGATCCAGGACTCCGGCGGTGAGCCGTTGACGATAGGCGTGTCAGGAAACTGGGGCAGCGGCAAGTCATCGCTGGTCAAGATGATCGGTGCCGAATTGAGGGCCAAGGCGGGAGATGAGAAGTACATCTTTCTGGAATTCAACGCGTGGCTCTATCAAGGCTACGACGACGCACGGCAGGCGCTGCTTGACGCCGTAGGAGACAAGCTGGTCGCGGTGGCCGAATCACGTAAGACAGCCGTGGACAAGGCCTGGGGATTCGTCAAGCGCATCAAGTTGCTGCGCGTGGGCCGCATGCTGGCGCCGATCGGCATACAGGCGCTGATTGGCGGGACGCTGGGCGGACCGATTGGCGCGCTCGTCGGTGCCGTCAGTGGCATGGCCCAGGCGGGGGCAGTCACTGCGGAGGATATCGATAAGGTTAGGAAGGCCTACGGCGAGCTGCAACCGGAGCTTGCCGGCCTGCTGAAGGAAAAGAGCGAGCAGTCCTTGCCCAAGGAGATCGAGGCGCTGCGGGGCGCCTTCAAGGAACTGCTGAAGGAACTGGACGTTACCCTCGTCGTGCTCGTCGACGATCTGGACCGGTGCCTGCCGGATACGGCGATCCACACACTCGAAGCGATGCGCCTGCTGCTTCATGTCGAGCGCACTGCCTTCATCATCGCCGCCGACGAAGGCATGATCCGCAGTGCAGTTCGGTCCCACTTCAGAGATGCAGAAATCAGCAACGAACTGGTCACGAGCTATTTCGACAAGCTGATCCAGGTGCCGCTGCAGGTGCCCCGCCTCGGCAACACCGAGGTCAAGGCCTATCTCGTTCTGCTCTTGGCCGATCTGGCTCGCCGGCGTGGGCAGATCTCCGAACAGGCGGTTAGGGAAGCGCAGGAGAAGGTGCTGATGTTGGCGATGTCGGGTTGGTCCGGACTGTCGGCCACGGACATTCGGGTGGCCTTCGGTTCGGCTGCAGCGGGTGTTGCCAAGGAAATCGACTTGGCAGATCAACTTGCGCCGATTCTGGCGAGTGCCGAGCAAATCTCGGGCAATCCTCGATTGATCAAGCGGTTCCTCAACAACTTGTTGATCCGCGAATCCATCGCGAAGTCACAGAACCTGACCATAGGTTTCCCTGAACTGGTGAAACTTCAGCTTTTCGAACGCTGCGCAAGCGCGGCAGGGTTCGAACATCTGGCGAAGGCCGTCGCATCAAGCGACGACGGCAAGGTGAAGTTCCTGGCTGATTTGGAGGCGTCTGCCGGCAAAGGCGAAGCGTGGACAGCACCTCCGCAGTGGCCGCAGGTTTTCTATGAACAGTGGGTCAAGCTCGCGCCGCCGCTGGGCGATGTCGATCTGCGCCCTCTCATGCATTTGAGCCGGGACCGCAAGCTGTCGATCGCCGCGTACGACGAGCTCAGCCAGGACGCACAGAAAATGCTGTCGGCTCTTTTGGGTGCGGATTCTGTCATTCCTACGCTCATCGATCAGGTCAAGGCAATGGGCGAGCAGGAGGCCGAGCGGGTTCTCAACCGGTTGGGTCGAAAGGCTCGAAATGAGCAGTTCACGGCGGCTTCCATCGGCCGCTGTCTGAACCTCACGAAGGCGTTCCCGACATTGGGCCCGCAACTCGCCCTTCTTTTGGGTGAGATTCCGGCCAGTCGCCGACCCAGCGAGCTCGTTCCACTGCTGCGAAACGAACCGTGGGCCGCAGGCGAACTGCAGGCCTGGGCTGATGACTCCGCCACGCCTGCACTGGTGAAGAGGGCTATCTCTGCCACGAAGGGGAAGGCTTGATGGGAACTTCCGCATCCAGCGCCGGGCCCGGCGCCAACGTCTCCTTCGACCCGCCATGGCTCAATGACATCCCTGTCGGCGGGGCGGGCCAGGTCGATGGCGGCGCATCGGCACCTGCGGATGCTCCGGCCGAAGGCGTTGCGCCCGCTGAGAGGTTCCGAGGTGCGCGTAGCAGCCTCGGTGCCTTTGCACGCAACGGCGACAGCAGGGCGCTTGCGCGCGCGGCTGGCCACTATTCGCGGAAGGGAATGGGCGGTGCGCGAAATGTGGCGGCTCGCATGCGCACGTCGACGAAAGCTGGGGCAGGGCTGGGCTCGTTCCTTCAAGCCACGCGTGAGCGATCGGATCCGCAGATCAACCAGTGGATGGATGCACTGCGCGCGACGAATCCGTCCGCGCAGACCGTCATCGACGCCATCGTTTCTCAGATCCTTCCCGAGGGCGGTAGCGTCGACGAAGATTCCGCGAAGGACTCGATGGCGCAGGCCCTGTCCGAACTCATGGTGCTGGCCCCCCAAGTCGACCTGTTGACACTCCAGGACGCGCAAATCTGGACGCTGATGCAGCTGTACCTGGGGCACGAGGCGTGCAATCGTATGTACGCCGATATCGGCCAGTTGTTCGAGAGTGCTCGTTTCGATCCCGCCGTCGTCGTGCAGCGGACCAAGGAAATGCGCAGTTTTCTGAAGAACGCGGTCGCAGCTCAGCTGGATACCCTGAGGCAGGCCACGCCGAACCCCACGCGCCAACAACTCGAAAGCTTGCTCCGCGAGGCGGTGCAAACCACGTTCACCGTGTTTGAGGAGGATCTATGAGTCGGGTCATCTGTGTTCCGCAGCAGGCATTGCCGACGCAGTTGGAGCGTGGAGCCGTGTACTACTCGATGTACACACATTCCCAGCGGCAGGACGTTGGTTCTGTGGCGACCGGCCTCCTGGATGACCTGGAGTTCAAGGGTGTCTATCCAAGTCTTGCGGCTTGGGACTTCGCGACATTCGCATTGTCCGTAGGCGCGGCAGACCTGGCTGTGCCGAGGGGCACGAGCGCTGACGGATGGACGCGCATCATCGAGTTGGAAGTCGCTCTTCAGAATCCTGCGCCTTTCATGCTTAAGCAGCGACACATCGAGGAGATGCTTCGACTTCTTACGGGCGATTTCTGGCATCTTCGATTTCTGGACGGGGGTCGGGCCCGACCCCAATCCACCGCTCCCGCCCGCTTCGACGCGGACTGTGTGTCCCTGCTGTCGGGCGGCATGGACAGCCTTGTCGGTGCGATCGACCTCACGGCGATGGGCAGGAAGCCGCTCTTCGTTTCACAACTCGTAAAGGGCAACAAAGAGGACCAGCACTACTTCGCGCGCGAACTGGGTGGTGCGGACAGACATCTACTTTGGAACATCAATGTCCGATCAACAGTGGAGCATGAGCTATCGACCCGCGCTCGCTCCATCGTCTTTTATGGATTCGCCGCAATGGCGGCATCCGCGCTTCCGGACGTCGACCCGCTCTATGTCTACGTGCCGGAAAATGGCTTCATCAGCCTGAACATTCCGTTGAACCCGGGCCGGATGGGCTCGCTCAGCACGAAGACGACGCACCCCGTGTTCTTGAAGCACCTTCAGGAACTGTGGACTGCACTGGGTATCGCTGCCACGCTGCACACGCCCTACAAGTACATGACCAAGGGCGAAGTTCTCCTAGGTTGCTGTGACCAGCCACAGATGGGCCTGCTCATGCCCAGGACGACTAGCTGCGGGAAGTACGGCCGCCTAAACCAGCAGTGTGGCAGGTGCTTTCCATGCCTCGTGAGGAAGGCAGCGTTCTTTCGGGCTGGAATGCCTGATCCCACGCCGAGCTATTTCTACGACGATCTCCAGAGTGCGGCTCCAGCCAGAAACGCGAACGACACGAACGCTGTTGCCATTGCCTACCTCCGGTATCGCAATGAGGGCATTCGGTCATTGGCTGCCGGTGCGCTCACGTTTGCGCCTGCTTCCGAGCGCGCTGCATATGAACGTGTCGTCGAGGCCGGCATCAGCGAACTGGGGGCCTACCTTGTACACGAAGGCATCATTTGATCGACTTTCACAGCCATCTGGATCTCTACCCGAACGCCCTGAGCCTGCTACCGCGCGTGGCCCGGGAAAACCGCTTCACCCTCGTTGTCTCCACCAGCCCAAAGGCTTGGCAGGCAACGTCGAAGGTTTTCGCCGGTTACGCCAATATCAAGGTTGCGCTCGGCCTCCATCCTGAGATAGCAGTGGCGAAGGCTGCGGAAAAGCAACTCTTTGTCAGCCTCATCGCCCAAGCCGAATACATAGGTGAAATTGGCTTGGACGGCTCGCCGCGCTTCAAGTCATCATTGCCGGCTCAGCGAGCGATTCTGGATGCAGTGCTTGCTGAGTGCGAGCGCGTGGGCGGACGCGTCATGAGCCTGCATTCACGCGGCGCTGTGAATCAGGTGTTGGATGCACTCGCCGCGCACCCCATGGCAGGGACGGCAGTGCTGCATTGGTTTTCCGGCACGAACAAGCAACTGAGTCGCGCGGTGGAGCAGGGCGCCTGGTTCAGTGTTGGCCCATCAATGATCGCCAGCGAAAAGGGCCGCTTGCTTGTGGCAGGAATGCCCAAGTCGCGCCTATTGCTGGAAACCGATGGACCGTTCGCAAAAAAGCCTAACGGGGAACCTTGGTTTCCTTGGGAAACGGCAAGCGTAACGATGGTGTTGTGCGACGTATGGAAGATGCAGCCAGAGGAAGTTTGCAGTCAACTGCTCAGCAATCTGGAACTCATCACACGAGGCGGTGCATGAGTTCGCGCTGCGGCTCGTCACCCGGTTCAAGGGAGAAGCCGCCGTCGAGCGATATGTCCGCTCAGTGCCGGAGAGCGTGATTACGCATGCGGCAGACACCGACCTGCAACCGCTACAGACCGGCTGTACACGGCCGCGCCGCAACCAGCGCTCAGGGTCGAGACGGGTCATCCGTCGTTGCGAAAACGTTCGTTTTTGCGACGACCTCCAGTCGGCCATGAACGGGCGTTCATGCAGGAGAGGCGAGTGCCCGGCATGACTGGATGCAGTCGGAGAGGTTCTCGAATCGGAGGTCGGCGTCCACTGGAACCGGTCGTCCGCGTATGGTGCGAGCGAATGACCGGCTTGCCTCGGGGTCTGCCGGATGAAGGTGTTTTGATGGCAACCTCGGCCTCAATGGGGCAACGGCCGCACGTGGCGCTGATCCCACGCAAGTGAAGCGCCCAGTGCCGGACGGCGCAAAGACCGATATAGGCAGGCGTAGCCTGTTCGGCGGCCTTTCAAAGGCGCCAAGCGAAGCGCACAGGTCCGTTAGGACCGAACGCGTCAGGGATCAAAGCCGGATGGCCGTGATTCGGCGCGGAGCACGGGGGCGCAGCAGTCCAAGACCCCGACGGCGTTACGCCGAGAGGCCCAAGCGGATTGCTGTCGTGGCGCTGTCGTGGTGAACTCGCCCCCCGCTTTCCATACTGCATCGCATCGACGAACTGCGATGGAGCCGCAAATGAATGCCACCGAACAAGCGCCCCAGGCGCGCCTGCTGACCCCAGCCGAACTCGCCCTCTGCGTGCGCCTGTTTCGGGGGATGCGCCAATGGTCGCAAGAGCAACTGGCCGAGATTTCTGGCCTCAACGTGCGCACCCTCCAGCGGGTCGAGCAGGGCCAGGCAGCCAGTCTGGATACCCGGCGCGCGCTCGCCCGCGCGTTCGAGTTCGAGGATGTGGACGCACTGAACAAACCATTCGCGATCCCGACGGCAGGGGAACTCAAGGCCCAGAAGGAGAAATTCGATCGCGAGCATGTCACGCTGACCGCGCT
>CAYYCN010000042.1:0-24906 GCA_964470355.1 uncultured Sphaerotilus sp. | reverse complement strand
GGGACTGGGAGGTGGAGGAGACCTGGCCGGCCGCGGCCGTCAGCGCCTGCGCGGCCGCGTTCACGTCGGAGATGGTGCTGGTGAGCTGGCCCACCATGCGATTCATGTCGGCCTGCAGGTCGGCGAACACGCCCTGGTACTCGCCCGACATCTGGTGGCTCAGGTCGCCCTGTGCCACGCGGTTGACGGCCTCGCTCACCTGCGCCAGGTTGGCACCGGTGATTTCCAGCAGGCGGTTCATGTGCTCGTTGAGCGTGCGGAAGAAACCGGTCTGGCCGGCCACATCCAGGCGTTGGGTGAAGTCGCCATTGCCGGCGGCCTGGACCAGCGCGGTCACGGCCTCTTCGGCGGCCACTTCGTGGGTGCGGTCGATCCACTCCAGCACGGCGCCGGTGCGCTGACCCTGGGCGTCGCTGATGGGGCTGACGGTCAGGCGCACGGTGCGATCGCCGAATTTCCACTGGGTCGAATGCGGGCCCGTGAGCTGCGCGATCACATTGCGCTGGTGCGACGGGTTCTTGTGGAAGATGTCGATGTTGGCGCCCAGGATCTTGCCCGGCTCTGCCGAGAAGTTCGGCAGCACGGTGCGCAGGTCCTTCTCCAGCAGCTTGAGCAACTTCATGACCGCTTCGTTGGAGTAGCGGATGATGCCGTCGTTGGTGGCGATCATCACAGCGCTGGGCACAGTGTCGAGGGCGCGGCGGATGCGCAGGTTCTCGCCGGCGGCCAGGGCCCCTTCCTGGAGCAGGCCACGCACGGTCTCCAGCGTTTCATTGATGAACGCTTTCTTGCCAGGCAGGCGGTCCATGTCGGCTTCATAGTTGCCGCGGCCGAATTCGGCCACCACACCCATGGCCATCTTCTTGACGGCGATGTGGGCACCGACCATGTCGTTGATGCCCTGGGCCATGGTGCGGAACTCGCCTTCGAACTTCTGGGCGTCGATGACGACGTCGATGTCTCCCTGCTCGTGCTCCGAGGCCATGTGGTTCATGGAGGCGATGAGGTCGCGCTGGGTACCCTGCAAGGCGCGGAAGGCTTCGGCGATTTCGGCGAGTTCGTCCTTGCCGCGCACGTTCAGGTCGAGGTTCAGGTCGCCTCGGGCCAGGGCACGGGCCGATTCGGCCACGCGCTGGGCGTTGCGTCGGGTGGCGTAGGCGGCCGCCATGAAGATGTAGCCGGCAAACAGCAAGCCCAGCAGCGACAGGCCCGCCATCAGATTGCGCTGCTGTTCCAGGCGGGCGGTGCGTTCGCCGAGCAGGGCGGTCAGGCGATCCTGCGCGGCGGCGTGCAAGGTGTCGACGGTGGCCAGCACCTGGGTGCCGGTGCGGAAGATGCCCATGGCATCGCCGCTGGCCTGGCCGCTTTCCGACAGCGCCACCGCCTGCGCCTTGAAGGCGGTGATGGCGGCGTCGGCCTCGGCCCAGCCGGCGGGAATCCGGTCGCCATAGCGCTGGGTGGCTTCCAGCCGTTGCTTGAGTGCCAGTCGGCTGCGGTCGATTTCACGCAGGGCCACGGACAGGCGGGTCTGGTCGGCCGCGGTCCACTCACCGCCATGCGCCATGGCGCCGGCCAGCGTGCCGCGCAGCATCGCCACGCCCTCCATCAAGTTGGGAATCCGCTCCACGAACGCATCCATGAGGGTGAAGGAGGGGCCTTCCGGGTCGAGCAGGAGTCCACTGCCTTCGGCGATGCGCACGGCAAAACCATTGAGCTGCTCGATGAGCTCCGAGTAGGCGCGGAAGGCGGTCGGGCCGTTGCCCGCGTTGGCCATCGTGTCCCGCAGGTGGTTCTGGAGCGTGGCCCATTCGGCATCCAGGCCCACCTGGGCAGCCTTGACCTGGGTCTCGGTCTCCTTCAGCAAACGGTCGACCGACTGACGGGCCTGGGTCAGCTCGTTGCCAGTGGCCACCCCGCCTTGCTGCATGGCGGTCAGTCCCCGGATGGTCTGCATCGTGGCGCTCAGGTCCAGCACTTCGTGTACGGCCGGCACGGCGATGTGCTCGGCGTGTGTGACGGCCAGGTTCGCTTGGATGCCCTGGACACTCGAGACCAGGACGGTCGCCAGCGGCACCGCCAGCAGCGCCGCCAGCAGGCCCATGCGACCGCTCAGCTTGAGCTGGTGAAGGACCCCGTTGGCCGGGGCATACAGGCGTTCGGCCCACTGAGGGCGGTGCGCGTCGGACCCGTTGCGGGCAGGGTGGGCGTAGGGCATGGAGGGCTCCGTCGGGGCGGGTGAATCGGGTGGGGAGGCAGGGGCTTCAGGCCGCTGCGGACTGAGGACGCCCCGGTGCCTGGGGCGCCGTGGCCAGGTTGAGCAGGGAGGGCACGTCGAGGATCAGGGCCACCTCGCCGCTGCCCAGGATGGTCGAGCCCGCGAGGCCGCGGATCTGCTCGAACACCTTGCCCAGCGGCTTGATGACGGTCTGGTGCTCGCCCAGCAGCCGGTCGACGACCAGGCCGATGCGGCTGGCGCCGTCACGCACCAGCACCAGGCTGCGGCGCCCTTGCTGGCGGCGCGGATAGTGGTAGAAGTTGCTCAGGTCGAGGTAGGGCACCACCTCGCCGCGCAAGTCGAAATGTCCGGCCACCCGCTCGGGGTGCTGGCGGCATTCGTCGGGCACTTCCAGGCACTCGGCCACCAGTTCCAGCGGCAGCACGTAGCTCACGTCGCCTACGCTGGTCAGGAAACCGTCGATGATGGCCAGCGTCAGCGGCAGGCGGATCTGCATCGTCGCCCCCTGTCCGGGCGTGCTGGCGATGCGGATCTGGCCGCGCAGCGACTCGATGTTGCGCTTGACCACATCCATGCCCACACCGCGGCCCGACAGGTTGGTGACCTGCTCGGCGGTGGAGAAGCCGGGGGCAAAAATCAGCGCGTAGATTTCTTCGTCGCTGAGATCCTGGTCCGGCGTGACGATGCCGCGTTCCAGGGCCTTGGCCAGGATGCGCTCGCGGTTGAGTCCCCGGCCATCGTCGCTGACCTCGATGACGATCGAGCCGGACTCGTGGTAAGCGTGCAGCGCCAGTCGACCCTGGGCCGGTTTGCCGCAGGCCAGGCGGTCCGCCGTGGACTCGATGCCGTGGTCCATGCTGTTGCGCACCAGGTGCATCAGCGGGTCGGCGATGGTTTCCACCATCGACTTGTCCATCTCGGTGTCGCCGCCGGTGATCTGCAGCTCGACGTCCTTGTCGAGCTGCTTGCACACATCGCGCACCACGCGGTTGAACCGCGCGAAGGTTTCGCCGATGGGCACCATGCGCAGGCCCAGGGCGCCGTCGCGGGCTTCCTGCACCAGGTCGTGGATGCGCAGGGCCGCCTCGCTGAACCGGGGGGACTGTTCCTGCTGGGCCACCAGTTGCGCACCGGAGCTGGCGATCACGAGCTCGCCGATCAGGTCGATCAGGTGATCGAGCTTGTCGGCGCGCACGCGGATGAAACGGGTTTCTTCACCAGCGGTCTGGCGCCGGTCGTTCTTGCCCTTGCGGCGCTCGGGTTCTTCCTGGCGGCGATCGGGCAGGGCCTCGGGTTCGCGGCGTTCGATGAAGGGCGGGGCGTCTGGCCCGGCCAGCCCCTGCCAGTGCGCGAGCAGTCCTTCGCGCTCGGCCGGGGTGGGCGCACGGCGTTGCAGAAGGGCTTCGTAGACTTCGGGACCGGCGCCGGGGTCGATCACGGCCAGGTCGCAGTCTTCGGCCAGGAAGGAAAAGACCTGTTCGATTTCTTCGCGGCTGGCCGTGCTGCACAGCCGGATCTCGAAGCCGATGCGGCAGCCTTCCGGGTCGAGCTGTTCCAGGGCGGGAACGCGCTCGAGCAGCGTGCGGATGCCTTCCACATGCCCGACCTGGCTGAGGTAGCGGATGAAGGACAGAGGGTCGAGGGCGTTGCGCAAGGCGTCGTCGCCCATGCGCAGGGACAGGTGCCAGACTGAGCCTTCGGCCGCGGACGGGGTGTCGGCGGTCTGGGGGCTCACCGCCTGGGCGTCCCTCGAGGGGGCCTCGGGGGTGGGGTGCGGGGCCGTGGATGCGCCACCTTGCAAGGCCCGCAGACCATCGCCGATTTGCACGCTCAGGCGGGCCACTTCGGGGTCGGCTTCGGACTGGCCGATTTCGCCGAGCAGGCGCTCCATCTGGTCGCGGCCCTGCAGCAGGAGGGCCATGGCACGGTCGTCCAGGGCCAGCTTGCCGTCGCGCATGGCGTCCAGGACGGTCTCGACTTCGTGGGTGAACGCCACCACGGCGTCGAAGCCGAACAGGCCGGCGGTGCCCTTGATGGTGTGCGCGGCCCGGAAGGCGCAGTTGATGGCTTCGGCGTCCTGGGGGTCTTCCTCCATCGCCAGCAGGGCTTCCTCGAACTGGCGCAGCATGTCCTGCGCCTCGTCCAGGAAACCGGCCTGTGCGGTGGCCAGGATGTCGTCGTCGGTCATGGCGTGTCCTTGGAGGGTCGGGCTTCAGGCGGCGTGGAGCCAGGCGTCGAGCCCGTAGGTCGTGCACACGGTGCGCACGGCTTCGGACGGGGCCTGGAGTCGGGTCGGGAGGTCGCGTGCGGCGCCACTGTGTCGCCAGGCGGCCAGGAGCTGCAGCCCGGCGGTGTCCATCTCGGTCACCCCGGACAGGTCCAGCGTCGTGACCCCCGCCGACAGCGCTGCGCGCAGCCGCTCGTGGGTGTCGGCGGCTTCCCGGATGGTCAGGTCGCCGGTCAGGGCCAGCGTCTGGGAGGAGGAGGGGGCACTCATCGCGGCGTCCGGTGGATCGAGCCGTGGTTCAAGGGCACAGGCGGGTCACGGCCTCGACCAGCTGCGAGGGCTGGAAGGGCTTGGTGATCCAGGCGCGCACGCCCGCGGCCTTGCCTTCGGCCTTCTTCGACTCCTGCGACTCCGTGGTCAGCATGATGATCGGCGTGAACTTGTGCGGGCCGGCCTTGACGTTGCGGGCGAAGGTCAGGCCGTCCATGCGGGGCATGTTCACGTCGCAGACGATGAGGTTGGGGCGGGCAGCGCCCAGCTTTTCGGTGGCGTCCATGCCATCGCCGGCCTCGACCACGCTGTAGCCGGCCTTTTGCAGGGCCAGCTTCACGACGGTGCGGAAGCTGCTCGAGTCATCGATGACCATGATGGTTTTTGCCATTTCACTTCTCCTGGTTCAAAAGAATTCGACGCCGGTGCTGCGCTGGATTTCCACCGTGCCGTGGTGATGGGAGCGCTGTTCTTCCATCGTGTAGGTGCGCTCGAGTTCTTCGAGCCAGCGCACGGCGTCCGAGGGGGTGGCGTGATCGTTTTCGCTGATCCAGGCGGTCAGTCGCGCCATGTCCTGGTCGATCACGTCCATCATTTGGTTGAAGCGGTCCTGGAACTGGAAGCCCATGAAGACTTGGTCCATGTCCTGGTGAAGCTTCACACTCAGTTCGCGCAATTCGCGTGAGGACTGCATGGAGGCCGACAGGTCCTCCAGGAGCGCGCCGATCACTTGGCGGGCCTGGATGCGGGCCGACAGGCGCAGTTCTTCGTCGCTGCCCGCCTGAAGGGCGGCTTCGCGGCGCAGGTCTTCCAGCCGGCGGGCGAGCAGGTTCACACGCGATCCGATGCGCTGTCCGGCCTGGTCCGACCGGGTGGCGAGGACCTGCACTTCCTGGGCGACGGCGATGAAGCCGTTGTCCTGCCGTCCGGCCCGATGCGCCTCGATGGAGGCGTTGAAGGCCACCAGCTTGGTGTGACTGGCCAGCTGGCGCACTTCCTTGGATTGCTGGACGAGGTCGTTGAGGTCGTCCGAAAAGGCCACCATCTGGTCGAACATGCGCTCGCGCTGGGCTTCGGCGTGGCGCATGGGGGCCAGGAGGGCGTCCAGGGTACCGGCGTGGCGGTCCAGCAAGTCGTCGGTGACCCCCGCTCCGAGCGTGCCTCGAGCCCCCTCGGCGTTCTGGGCGGCGGCGGACAGGCCGTCGCTGAGGCTGGAAAACGACGTCAGCAGGGCGCCGACCCCGTCCTCTGCCTGTTTGCGCGAGGCCTGGAGATGGCGTTGCCACACGGGCACCACCTCGCGGACCATCAACCGGGGGCCGGCGGTCGGCGCGGCGGCTGGGCCTTTGGAGGGGTCCGATCCGGACGGCCGGCGCGACAATCCGGCGGCGGCCAGCCCGGCTGCCAGGCCGATGCTCCACTGCAGCGGCCCGTGGGTCAGGGCGACCCCCCAGGCGCCTGCGCAGGCCACGGCCATCACGCTCAGCGGCGTGGTCCAGCCGAGCAGGTGCACACCGCTCGGTGTCCAGGTCCGCTCAGCGGCGTTCTGATTTCCTTCGGGGGGGGCGCTCATGGATCAATACCCGTGGCATCTGTGAACTCAGGAGGCACTTTGCCGTTGTCTGCCAAGGGTCAGGCCGCGAAATCAGCGGCGGAACCGGGCCAATTCCCTGGAGCGCTGGCCCCCTCGCGCACCCAGAATGGGCCGGTCCGATGATTCCGCGACTGCGCCTGTGCCGGGCGGCCGGAAGGTTTCGGTGACCTGGGAGAACCACATGAAGTTTCATGCCACGCTGCCATCAGCCTGGTTTCGACACGCACCTGCCACCGGGCCCGTCCGCGGCGGTGTGCGCGACTTCTTCCGTTACCACGGGGTGTTGGCTCCCGGTGTGAGGCTTTTGCGTGCGTTGCCGTTTGGTGCCAAGGCGGCGGTGGTGTCCGGTGCGTTCTTGCTGCCGCTGGCGCTGATGTGCACCGACTACGTGGACCGGAGTCTGGAAAAAGGGCACCAGATCAATCAGGCCCAGGCGGCCCTCGGATATTCCAACCACATCCACGCCTTGCTCGCCGATGTGCGCGACCTGCGCCGGACCCGCTTTTACGTCTCGCGTGGACTGCCACCTCCGGCCGGCGTGAGCCTGACTTCCCCAGCCGAGGCCTGGGCGCAGGTCCAGGCGGCGCTTCAGAAGCTGTCCCAGGTGGATGGACTGGGGCAGGGGTTGCTTCCCGAGTCGGCTCGAGAGGATTTGCACAAGACCGTCCAGTGCGTGACCGATCTCCAGCCCGAGGCCACCGGACCGGAGCCGACCGTGATGCGGGAGACCAATTGCATCAACCGGTTGCGGCATCTGCAGGCCCACGTGGTCCAGCAGTCCCTGATGTCGGCGCTGGGCGAGCCTGCGCTGGCGCAACTGCAGAGCCTGGTGATCCTGGACCTGACCGACATGGAGGAAGTCCTCATCACCTTGCGGGGCCGGGCGGTGTCGGTCCTGCAGAACCGGGACGCCGAAACGCCGCGCCGGTTGATGGAGGCCCGCGCCGTGTTGCTGGATTCCGTGCTGCGCAAGATCCAGGAGCGACTGGACAGTTACGGCGAGGGTCAGGTGTCGCTGGCGGCTTACCGTGAGCAGCCGCTGTGGAAAGAGGCCGAGAAGATGCTGCGCGACGCGGGCTTGACCGAATCCGCTGCCGATCGAGTGCCCAATCCGGCCCAACTGCCCGGCGTCATTTCGCACCTGCTGCCTCAGGTCCAGGACCTGCACCAGCGCGGTTTGCGTGACCTGCAAGTCCACCTGGACGCGGCGGAGCGTGAACTGCATCACCAGCGCCTGGTGACGGGGGTGTCCGTGTCGGTGCTGGTGATTCTGGCGGTGTACCTGCTGCTGGCGTTCTACCGGGTGATGCACGGGGGCTTGAACCAGGTGCGCTCCCAGGTGGCCCGCATGGCCAGTGGCGACCTGAGCGCCCGGCCGCAGCCCTGGGGCAACGATGAAGTGGCCCAGGCGCTCAGCTCCCTGGGGGCTTCCCTGGCGCGTCTGGCCGATCTGTTTGCAGCGGTTCGGCAGGGCGTGTCCGCGGTGTCGCACGCATCGCGCGACATCGCCAGCGGCAACCACGACCTGTCCAAGCGCACCGATCGGTCGGCCCAGGCCATCCAGGAAATCCTGCAGGGGGTGACCGGCTACACCGCCCAGCTCGACGAGTGCGGCCAGCAGATCGACCGTGCGGTCGAGGTGGTCGAGTCGATGCGCCTGGACGCGGCCCGCAGCCGCACCCGCATGAGCCGGCTCGACGAGCGCATGCAGTCGCTGCAGGGCAAGAGCCGGGAGATCGGTGAAATCTCGGAGCTGATCGACAACATCGCCTTCCGCACCAACATCCTGGCGTTGAACGCCTCCGTGGAAGCGGCCAAGGCGGGTGAAGCCGGGCGGGGTTTTGCCGTGGTGGCGCAGGAGGTGCGCAGCCTGGCGCAGCGCAGTGCCGAGTCTGCCCGCCGCATCGCCGACATCATCCAGCGCTCCACCGACGACATCGAGCAGGGGAGCGCCCTGTCGCAACTGGCGTCACAGTCGCTGGCCGACACGGACGGCCATGTGCAGCGCATCCACGAGACCATGCAGCAGATCGTCGCGCTGACCCGTGAGGGACAGTCCAGTTCGCAGCACATCCTCGACGAGATCCGGGGCCTGAGCGAGGTCACTCAGGAGAACACCCGCCTGGTGGGCCAGATGGAAGCCGCCTCGCACGCCTTGAGCACGCAGGGCGATCACCTCAGCGAGAAGGTAGCCAGCTTCAAGTTGAACTAGCCGATCGGTGGGGCTTGATCTGCAGGCGGGTCCGCGAGAGCGGGGCCGCCTGCGTCCATTTGGGGTTCGGACAGGGGCAAGGCCTGGAACTCGACTTCAATGCGAAACCGGCTCGCCACGGCCTGGCCGGATCGCTCTCCCGGGGCGAAACGGGCTTGCAGAAACGCCTGGCGGGCACTGTCGGCCAGGGCTGCGGGCAAGGTGGGGACCGCGCCGTCCTCGGAGGCGTCGGCGTGGGGGCCGGAAAGAGGCGTGGCCGCGTCCACCCGGACCTGGCGAACCTGGCCCTGTGCGTCGATGAACAGGCTCAGTTGCGCCTGCCAGTGTCCGAGTGGGGCGGTGTCCGGATACGGGACCTCGATCGGGGTCAGGGGACGTGGCGGCCGGGTCAGTGCCGATCGGGGCAGGTAGACCGGTTCGGCCGGGTGGCCTGCGGCGGGGGCGATGTCGAGGGGGAGCGTCTCGATCGGGAAGGCGGCGGGAGAGGCGCTCCGGACCTGTGGGGACGGATCTCGACGCGGCTCGGGTGTGGGCCCCGTGGGCTTTCGGGCCCACCGGGTGTCGGGGGCCGTGGGCGCGTGCTGTGGCGCGGCTCGGGTGGACACCGCGAGGGGGCGGGCCGTTCCGGCGGTCGAGGCGGAAGGCGCGGGCCATCCGGCCTGAAGGATGGCCGCGTGCAGACCCGTCACCAGTCCAGCGCCACTGAGCCACAGGATTGGATGGACACGGCGCACGGCGGGGCTCCTTCAGTCCACCAGCTCGCGCCAGGCGCTGCGTCGCAGCACGCTGGACGCCACGCTGCCGCTCTCGAATGAGGCGGTCAGCAGCGTTTGCTGGTCGGCGGTGGTCATGAGGGCGCTGACCTGGCCGTTCTGCCCGACGATGCGGCTCAGGCCCACCAGCAGCGGCAGTTGCACCGGGCTGTTGAGCACTCGGCCGGTTTGGAGGTCGAACTGGTAGAGATAGGACACGCCGCCGCCGTTGCACAGGTCGGCGGACGGCAGGGTCGAGGCAAACGCCAGCACGCCCTCGGCCAGCGGCGTGCCGTCGAGTTGAACGCGCTCGCCGCTGGACAGCGTGAGGTCCACGTACCAGCCGTTCTGGGTCGTCCAGTCCACCGGCTGCAGGGCTTCGATCTGGCGTGCGCTGTTGAGCGTGTGGGCGACCAGGGCCGCGCTCGTGTTGCGCAGCACACCCAGCCCGGTGTCGCCGAGCCGGTCCTGGATGGAGTAGATGCTCTGAACGGTGGTGTCCGTCAGGTCGGTGTGGCCCAGGAGCCGGCCGGTGCCCCAGGTGACGATGGCGCGCTTGACGCCGGTGGCGGTCTGGATTTCGCTGAGCAGGGGCTTCATGTAGATCGGCTGCACGGTGCCGCTGGGGCCGCGTGCGGTGCCGAGCCGGACGGCTTCGGCGCCGCTGGGGGGGACCCGGTCGTCCGGGTCGAAGCGCCACAGATCGCCTTGCATGTCGCCGGCGTACAGGCGCAGGGCGGTGTTGTCGGTGTCCTTCTCGATCCAGGCGTTGAGGCGGCCGAGATTGGATGGGGTGGCGGTCGAGCCCGAGCCGGTGCTGAGGGTGGCCACTTTCTGGCCGGTGAGGGCGTTGACGACAAACAGGCGGCCGACCCCGTCGCCCGGATTCACGTTGTTCACGCCCGAGGTGAACGCCACCACCCAGGTGCCCGCGGCGTTTTTGGTCACCACCGGGTTGCTGTAGCTCAGGCCGAGCTGGTCGTCGGAGAACTCCCACAGCAGGCTGGGGTTGAGCGGATCGGTCACGTCCAGGGCGTAGTAGGCGCGGCCGCCGGCCGACAGCCCGCCGACCAGGAGACTGCGCCAGCGGCTGCCGTCCCACACGTCGGTGACGTTGGGGGTGCCGTCGACGAAATAGCGGTGCTGGTTGTCGTAGTTGGCATCGGCCAGGCGCCAGAGCTCGGGCAGCACCCCCGTGGGGATGAAGGCCCAGAGTTCCTCGCCTCCGGTGGTGTCGCCGCTGCCGCTGCCGACCTTGAACGCGTGCAGCATGCCGTCGTTGCCGGCGGCGTAGACCACCGCCGTGCGGCGGGTGTTGGCCGACACGAAGGCGGCGTAGCCGGCATCCGCGTACTTGAAAGGCGGTTTGCCCACGTAGACCGGCGAGGCGCCGATCAGGTCGCCCAGGCGGGAGGAGCGGGTGCGGAACACCCGGTTGGCGCTGTCGCTGGCGTTGAGGGCCAGCGAGGTGTCGCCTGCCAGGAAGTTGACCAGGTTTGCGCCCGTGACCTTGGCCAGCGCGCTGGCGGACAGGCTGCCGCACTGGGAGAGCAGGCGGGTTGCCGTGGTGCAGCGGCCTTCGAAGGGCGAGGACAGCCCGGCGGCCGACAGGTTGGCGTGTGTGAAGGCCTGGAGCGATCCGCCCGCGTTGAACAGCACGCGGCGCGCGCTGGTGCGGGCATCGAGCCGGGCGGCGGCGCTCCAGATTTCGCGGCCGGCGCCGGTGTCGGGGGCCACCGCGTTGCCGTTGGCATCGAAGGTGTACTTGAACGCGCGCAGGTCCCCATGCCAGGTGGGGGTGTTGGAGTAGCTGGGCACGAAGACCCAGTCGTTGCCGGACACGGGCGTCAGGGTGCTGGCCGCACCGCCGGCCCCGGCGCGGCTGACGCGGCCGATCTCGGTGAGTGTGGCGCTCAGGGCGTCGGCCAGGGCGCTGGGGTCCAGGGCCGAGAAGTACTGGCCGCGACCGTTGACCGCGGCGTGCCAGAGGTCGTCGACGTGGGTGGCGTCGCCGTCCGTGCCGGATCCCAGGGTGCCGCTCGGCACCGGCCACTGCGCCGCTCCAGACTTCAGGTCGGCGAAGGCCCCCGACGTCTGGGTGAGGTAGTTGCGGTCGTATACCAGCGTGCCTTGCACACCCAGGCCGAGGGTGTAGGTGCTCAGGTGCTGATGGGTGGCGCTGTCGCTGGAGGAGGCGACGACGTTGTTCGTCAGGTCCGGGCGCAGGTCGGTGGCCCAGTAGTACTGCGCCACGTCGGCCAGCGAGTTGGCGTCACCGCCGCCCGTGCTGCCGGTGCTGTCTCGCATCGGACGGGCCTCGGCGCCGTCTTGCTGACCCACCGGGGTGCTGCCGTCCAGGCGCAGCGGACCGTAGCTGCCGGTTTCCCGGCCGCCGCCAGAGTTCCAGTAGCCGTCGGTGGACAGCAGCGCGAAGTTGCGCTGGCAGCTGTACTGCACCGGATCGTGGCTCTGTCCGTCGAAGGCTTGGCCGAAGTAACGGCCCACCTTGGACAGGGCCCCGCGCAAGGGGGTGTAGCCCCCCGACGGCGCGGTGTAGAGCATCTGGTAGAAGCTGGAGCGGGTCGAGGTGTTGAAGTCCTGCACGTCCAGGAACAGCGAGCTGTTCACGGTGGGATCGCTGATGACCGTGAAACCGACCCGGAAGTCGTCGCCGAGGGACTGGAAGGCACGGCCCACGGCGGTGCGCATCAGTAACTGGCGCGTGCGGTAGTAGGCGTACCAGTTGGCGTAGTTCTGGGCTTGCGGTGAGGTGGCTGAGAGCGTCACGGCCGTGAACCGGCCCACACCGGCTCCGCCGCTGCCGCTGTTGGGGGTGTGGCACTCCGTGTAGAACAGGGTGGAGGTGTCCACGTTGCCGTTGGCGGCGTAGTGCCAGTCGAGGGCGGACTGGGTGCCGCTGTAGGTGTAGTAGGTCGAGTCCTGGGCGGAGAGATCGACCGTGCCGGCGCTTGTGTTGTAGCCGTCGGCGGGCGCGGCCGTGAAGCTGGCGTCGGGATAGCGGGTGCCATCGGCCTGGAGCGGGGGCGTGTAGGTGAACAGCGGGTTGTAGGCCAGGCCGTTGCATTGGGCGCTGCGGTACCCATAGGCGGAGCGGTTGTTCATGTCGTCGGGCATGAACTCCGACTGCATCGAGCCCGAATCGTCCAGGATGAACATGATGTTCGGCTTGACGCTCGCGCTCGATCCCACGGGCAGCTGGGCGATGTCGGCCAGGGCCGCCAGGGCCCCGTTGTGACCGGTCAGCGCCCAGGTGGCCAGCAGCAGCGGAGCCAGGGCGGCGAGGCACCGCCGCGCGCGCGCAGGGCAGCGTGTGGCGGCGTGGGTCGGGACAGGACGGGGGGACAGGGGGGGCTGTGGGCTCATCGTCGGTCTCGTCGCGTCAGAAGTGCACCAGGGTTTCGGTCGTGCTGACCGTCTTGCGCGGGCCCACGGCGCGCACCACGATGCGGTAGTACTGCGCCAGGGCAGAGCCCCCCACCCGGGTGGGGCTCTGGGCACTGATCTCTCCGCGTTCGGTGCTGACGGCGGTGGCGGCGCTCACCGGCTGGGCGCAGCGGATGACCCCCAGGGCCGGATCGCCTGCGGCCGAGCACAGCCGCATGATGAGGTATTGCGCGGTCACGCCGTTGGGCAGCGTCACGGTGTCGGGGGCTGGAGACACGCAGCGGGCGTAGCTGCCCGAGCAGGGGCGGTCGGTCCATTGCACGAGCACGCGACTGGCCGAAGCGGTCTGCGCGGTCGGGTCCAGGGCCTCGATCAGGGCGGCGAAGTAGCCGTGGTCGGCCACGTCGGCGTGCAGTGCGGCATCGGCGCGGTGGGCCGCCAGCCAGACCACGGCGCGGCGCGTGGCCTCGTCGGCGGCGAGCACGGTGTCTTGCTTGAACCCGAGATTGCCCAGGATGCCGGTGCCGGCGTCCACCGCCCGGATCAGCGCCACGGCTGCCAGCGACAACGCCGCCACCGTCAGCAGCGCGAACACCAGAGACACGCCACGCTGGGCGAGCTGGGGGGGCTTCGCGCCCGGGGCGGGAGCCCGGGGCGAGTGGCGCAGCGGATTCGGCAGGCGCAGGCGGTTCATCGCGACGGTCTTCCGGCTCAGGATTGCCACAGCATGTTGCGCAGCGGGATCACGGTCTCGAAGACCTTGTAGCGGTAGTGCTTCCAGCAGTCGCTCTCGCTGGCGGGACAGGTCACGCGGGCGCTGACGGGCAGGGCGGTGGCGTTGACGCCGTCCGGGCTCCAGGTGGGGGCGGTGGAGGTGACTTCCGTGGCGGTCTGGCCGGGCCGTCCCTCGTACTGTTCACTGCGCGTGACCACCGCGAGGCGCACGGCCAGCACCTGGGCCCAGGTGGCCTGGGTGGTCGGGGAGGTGGCGGTCCAGGTGTCGACGGTGCCGTCGGCGTTGCGGTCCAGGCCGTACACGCCCTGCAGGTCGATGACGTGGGGGAAGATGGCTTCGGGCGTGGCCCAGGCGGCGGTGGCCGGGTCGAGGGTCTCGGACTGGAGTTGTTGGTCGGCCAGGCTGTAGCGGCGCACGACAAAGCGCTCCGGGTCGCCGAGATTGATCAGCGCGCTGCCTGCGCCGTAGCTGACGTCGGTGTTGACCGCGCCGGGAAAGATTGAGTTGGCGAGGTCCTGGTTCCAGGGGGTGCCTGCGCTGGCCTCGTGGCCGAGGCGATCGTCGGCGCGGCTGCTGACCTGGAAGACGGTGCACCACGGATTCGCGACCTGCGTGGAGGAGTCGGTAGACGGCACGGCCAGCATGAGGTCGCCCACGGTGTTGCCCAGGTGGGTCTGGGCGTTCACGACAAAGGCCGTGGCGTCGCGGCGGTGGTCTTCGGCCACGCGCACGGGCATGGTGAAGTTGCGTTGTCCGCTCATCATCACCGTGACTGTGACGGGGCCGTCGGTCTGGGTGCGCGAGAGGTGGACAGGGGCCAGCGTCAGGCTCGGGCCGTCGGTGCTGCCTCGGCGCATGCGCACGGCGCAACCGGCCGCGCCAGTGGTGGTCATGCCGAAGCCGCTCATCTGGATGTCGCGCTGCAGGGTGTAGAGCGCCAGAGCGGCATTGACCTGGGCGTCCGATCCGGCGGTGGTGGTGCGCTTGCGGCCCTCCCAGGTCAGCAGGACCGAACTGATCAGCCCCACCGCCAGCAGGCCCAGCACCACGCCCACCAGCAGCTCGATCAGCGTGAACCCCCGCAGGGAGTGCGGGGTGGCCCGGGACGTCCGGCGGACGCGGCGGGCCGGCACGAAGCGATCCGCCGCCACCCACCAACGGGGACGGAGGGCGGATCGCATCGGGCTTAGGCGGTGGGCGGACACAGTCGGATTCAGAGGGTGTTCGGGTTGATGGACGTGGTGGTGTTCAGCCGGTGGGTGTCTTCGCCGGGTACTTTCCAGGTCAGGGCGATGGTGACCGTGCCGGTGGAGGTGTCCACGGAGGTGGTGGCGGTGCTTTCCGGCAGGGCGGCTCCCACCTTGTCCAGCCAGGCCTGGCAGGGGGCGTATCCGGCGCAGCGGGCGCTGTCGTATTGGGCCAGTTGGGTGCTGTCGGTCCACAGCCGCCCCACCAGGTCGTTGGCCAGGTAGGCCGCGCTGGCACGGAACTGTGCGCCGGTGGTGGCGCGGGTCATGGACACCTGCAGGCCGACGAGCCCGAGCGCTGCCACGCTGAAGATCAGCAGCGCCACCAGCACTTCGATCAGCAGGAAGCCGCTCTGGCGGGGGCCGATGATGCGGCGGACCTTCGGGGGTGCGGAAAGGGGGAGGCGTGCCATGGCGTTCAGCAATGACGGGGGTCGGACGTGTCGGACACGGCGGGGTCGCACAGGCGCACGCTGCCGGTGGATCCGACGAGCACCCGCAAGGGGCGTTGCTCCCCGCTGCTGCGGTGGGTGATGTCGAGGCAGCGCAGCGCGGGGGCCCCGCTCGGGGCGGTGGCCCGCCCGAAGCTGTTGAACACCACCTGCGTGGCCGAGGCGCTGCCGGTGCAGTCGACTCCCCGCACCGCGACGACCGCGCCGGGCGAGCCCTCGCCCTGGGCGTGTTTTTCGAGGATGCGCGGGGCGGTGGTTTCGCTGGGGGCGGGGCTGCACTGGCCTTCGGGGCTGGTCAGGCTCAGCACCCAGGAGGCAGAGGCGGAAGACAGCGTACAGCTGTCGTCGAGCAGGCCGGGGTTGTCGCTGCGTGCACTGACCAGCGAGAACCAGACGTCCTGATTGCGGCGCACGGCTTCGGCACGGGCCTTGTTGAGGGCGTTGACCATGCCCTGGGCGGCATTGCGGATCTCGCTGTTGCGCATCCAGGCGCCGATGCCGGGCATGACGGCCAGCATCAGCACCGCCAGCAGGAGGAGCGTGACGATCAACTCGATCAGCGTCAGGCCCCGTTCGGCCGGGGGGGCGCCGGTTGGGCCGCGCTCAGCCGGACCGGTGGCGCCAGGGGGCCACCGACCGGGGGAGTGCTGGAGGCCGTCCGGGTTCATGGGTCAGCACTCGTTGCCCTTGAGCAGCCAGCAGGACTTGGACACCGTGGCGCCAGCGAACCGGGTGGTGGTCCGCGTGTTGGCCTCGTTGACGGTGTAGATGTAGCCGGTGGTGCGCGAGCCGTTGCCGGTGGCGGTGATCGTGTAGCCGTTGGTGGTGGTGGCGCAACTCAGGCTGAAGTGGTTGACCGTCGGGGCCGTGGCCCCGCAGGCCGTGCCGTTGGCGTAGCTGCGGTTGTCCTGGTAGTACTGCTCCAGCGTGACCCGATAGGAGGTGAGCCCCGTGAAGCCGGTCGTCAGATCGCCCCGGCGCAGGTAGGCCGTGTAGGCCGGCAGGGCCACGGCGGCCAGGATGGCCACGATGGCCACGGTGATCATCACCTCGATCAGGGTGAAGCCGCGGGCATGAGGCAACGGGCGATCGGCCAAGGTCGGAAAAGCGGGGTGATTCATGGAGATGGGGTGCCACCGGAAAACTGATAAACATGGTAGCCGGGATGGCGGGCGGGGGCGTCGCAGGTGTGGCCGACCCGCGGGAGTGGGACGGGCGTCCACGGGTGCTGGGCGTGAAATCCGCCACGGTTGACGGAGTGGGTGCCGGCTTCGAGGCGGCGTCGCCTGGCGGCCCGTCAGTGAAAGTCGCGGGAAGGCACCTGCAGTGGGGCCTGGGCCTCGCCCTTGCCCAGTTGCCGGTCCAGCCAGGGGGTGGCGTCGATGAGCTTGCGCGCGATCAGGTGCGAGACGCCCTGTGTGCACTGCCACTGCCCCACCACCGCCAGCAAGCGGGATCCGATGAGGGCCTGCCGGTACGTCTCGCGCACGTCCTTCCAGACGATGACGTTGAGGGGGCCGGTTTCGTCTTCCAGCGTCACGAAGACGGTGCCGCCGGCCGTGCCCGGCTGCTGGCGGGTGGTGACCAGGCCACAGGCGCGCACGATGCGGCCGTTTGGCGTGTGTGCGAGTTCGGCGGTGCTGCGCACGCCTTGGCGTTTCAGGCGGGCGCGCAGCAGGGCGACGGGATGGTGGCGCAGGGACAGACCGGTGGCTGCGTAGTCCTGCACCACGGCTTCCCCGGCCGGGGCTTGGGGCAGGCTCAGGGCCGGCTCATGCACGGGCACGTCGTGCAGCAGCGAGTGGCGTGCGCCGGCCCGGGGCGCTGACGCGGCCCAGAGCTGTTCTCGCCGGTGCCCCGCGAGGCGCGCCAGGGCATCGGCACGGGCCAGGGCCTGAAGGTCGTGGGCGTTGAGGTCGGCGCGGTGGGCCAAGTCTTGCACATCCTGCCAAGGGCCTTCCGACCGGGCCTGGACGATGCGCTGGGCGGCTTCCGGCGAAAGGCCTTTGACCAGGCGCAGGCCCAGTCTCACGGCGGGCGAGGCGGGCGGTGCCTCGGTCGTGCTCCGTGCCGGTGCCGGGGCAAACGCGGGATCCGGTGTCGACAACGGGGCCGGGGCCCACCCGTTGGGTGGGAGGTGGGTGGGCTCCAGCGAGCAGTCCCAGTGGCTGGACATCACGTCCACCGCGCGCACGTCGACCCCATGCCGGCGTGCGTCCTGCACCAGTTGCGACGGTCCGTAAAAGCCCATGGGCTGCGAGTTCAGCAGCGCGGCCAGGAAGGCGGCCGGTTCGTGGCATTTCAGCCAGGCGCTGAACCAGGCCAGCAGCGCGAAGCCGTAGGCGTGGCTTTCCGGAAAGCCGTATTCGCCAAAGCCCTGGATCTGCCGGAAGATGCCCTCGGCGAACTCGCGGGCGTAGCCCTTGTCCACCATGCCTTGGACCACCCGGTCGTAGAACTGGTCCACGCCGCCCTTGCGCCGCCAGGCGGCCATGGCTCGGCGCATTTCGTCGGCCTCTCCTGGGGTGAAGTCCGCGGCGATCATGCACACCTGCATCACCTGCTCCTGGAAGATGGGCACGCCCAGGGTGCGCTCCAGCGCCTGGTCCAGCTGCGGATAGGGCGATTGGGCCGATTCCTTGCCCTGCTTGCGCCGCAGGTAGGGGTGGACCATGCCGCCCTGGATCGGGCCCGGCCGCACGATGGCCACCTCGATCACCAAGTCGTAGAACTTGTCGGGCTTCAGGCGCGGCAGCATGCTCATTTGCGCGCGGCTCTCGATCTGGAAGGTGCCGATGGTGTCGGCGCGCTGGATCATGGCCCAGGTGGCTGGGCAGTCGCGGGGAATGGCCTGCAGGGTCAGGGCCGGGTGTGATGGGTCCAGACGGCCCTTCCAGCCATTGACCAGATCCAGCGTCCGGCGCAACACGGTCAGCATGCCCAGGGCGAGCACGTCGACCTTGAGCAGGCCCAGCGATTCAAGATCGTCCTTGTCCCACTGGATGACCTGCCGGCCTTCCATTGCGGCCGGCTCGATGGGCACCAGCCGCGCCAGCGGCCCGGCCGAGATGACGAAGCCGCCGCTGTGCTGCGAGAGGTGGCGCGGAAACCCCAGCAGCGTGGTGGTCAGCTCCATCCAGTGGCGGGTGATGGGGGCGTCGGGGTCCAGGCCGTGCTCGGCCAGACGCTGGCCCATCGCGGCGCGGCCGTCGAACCATTGGTAGGACTTGGCCACGGCGTCGATCAGCCGGGCGTCCAGGCCCAGCGCGGCGCCCACGTCGCGCACGGCGCCGCGCACCCGGTAGGTGGCCACGGCCGCGGCCAGCGCGGTGCGGTGGCGTCCGTACTTGCGGTGGATGTACTGGATGACCTCCTCGCGCCGCTCGTGCTCGAAGTCCACGTCGATGTCGGGCGGCTCGCCGCGCTCGCGGCTGATGAAGCGCTCGAACAGCAGCGAGCCCTCGGTGGGGTCGACCTCGGTGATGCCCAGGCACCAACACACCACCGAGTTGGCCGCCGAGCCCCGGCCCTGGCACAGGATGCCCTGCGAGCGCGCGAAGTGGACGAGGTCGTGGACGGTCAGGAAGAAGGCCTCGTAGCGCATCTCGGTGATGAGGGCGAGTTCTTTTTCGATCTGCTCCAGAACCGCGGGAGGAACCCCGTCGGGAGGCGGTGGGACAGGGGTTCCCACTGCTTGAGGTTCGAGATCGGTGGTGGCGCCGGAGCCCTCGTGGGTGTGGGGGCCATGGGGGGCGGTGGGCGAGGTCCCGGCGTGAGGGTCGTGGCCGGGGGCCCATCGCCGAGCCAGGCCCCGGAAGGTTTCATGCCGCAGCCAGCTCGTCAGGGTGTGGCCGTCGGGGACGATCTCCTGCGGGTATTCGTACTTCAGCTCGGACAGATCAAATCGGCAGTCGTTGGCCATGCGCACGGTCTCGGCCAGCCATGCGCGCGGGTAGAGCGTGGCCAGCACCAGGCGCGAGCGCAGGTGCTGCTCGGCGTTGGGCGACAGGGCGTGGCCGCAGTCGGCGATGGGGCGGTGCTCGCGGATGGCGGTGAGGGTGTCGTGCAGCGGCTTGCGCGAGCGCACGTGCATCTGCACGTCGCCCAGGGCCACGCAGGGCAGGCCGGTGGCGCGGGAGAGGGCCTCCAGCCGGCTCTGGTGCAGGGCGTCGTCGGCGGCGCGGTTGAGGACGGCGCCCAGCCGGGCCCGCTCGCCGAACGTGTCCGACAACCAATGGGCCTGGGTCTGCCAGACCTCGTCCGGGTCTTCCCTTCGGGGCATCAGCACGGCCCAGCAGCCGGGCAGGCCGCGCAGGTGCGCCAGACCCGGTGGCGGCGCGGTGCCGACATCGTCCACGCTCAGGTGGTACTCGCCCTTGGGTCGGCGGCTGCGGCCCAGGGTGATGAGTTCGCACAGGTGACCGTAGGCGTCGCGGGTGCGGGCCAGCAGGAGCAGGCGAACGGAAGAGGCGTTGGCAGGGATGGCGGTGGCGTGGGCCTGCGTCTGCGCACCGGCCGGTGAAGCGCTCGGCGATCGGGCGGACGCCGGGGTCGGAGGAAATGTGCCGGCCAACGCCACCGTGGTGCCGACGATCAGGCGGATCGGCTGGTCGGCGGCCTGCTGCTTGCGGACCTCTTCATGCGCCCTCACGACACCGGCCACCGAGCATTCGTCGGTCAGGGCCAGCGCGGTGTAACCCAGCTCGGCCGCGCGTGCGACCAACTCCTCTGGGTGCGAGGCCCCGTGGAGGAAGTGGTAGTTGCTGCGGCACAGCAGTTCGGCGTAGGCGGGGATCATGGCGAAACGAAGGGGGCAGCCCTCAGCTGAAATGGCCGTGCAGGAACCAGCGGGTGGGGGGCTCGGCCGGCGTGGGCGGCACGGTGTCGCGGTGGGCTGGGGTCTGGTAGACCCAGTGGAGCGAGCCGTCCGACGCCAGGGCCACGTGGTAGTCGCGCCGGACCAGGCCGCCGTCGTGCCACCCGGACTCGATGCGTTCGGCGCGGGTGAGCAGTTGCAGGGGCTGACCCTTGAAACAGGGGTGGTCGTTCAACAGTGGCAGGGCCAGGGGAGGCTCCAGCAACCAGGTGGGCCGAACCCGGTGCGTCGACGGAGGCGGGGGCGACGGGGACAGGGGGGGCCGTTCTTGCGCGCAGACCGCCCGATCGGCCTTTTCCGGGCGGGCATCGGCTTGAGGCTGCAGGCGCAGCACCTGTTCGTGACCGAGGCGGGCCACCAGCCGGTCGATCAGCGAGGCCTGGGCGGTGGTGTCTTCGTCGGGGGCACCGGGCAGCAGGGACAGGGCCTGGCCGTGATCGGGCACGCTGGCGCACAAGCGCAGTTCCAGGGCGTCGATGGCGGCGGTCAGGGGGTGTCGCTGGAGGTGTTCGTCCAGCACGGTGCCCAGGTGAGCGGCGTCGCGCGAAGGCTGGGACAGGTCCAGCACCACGGTTTCGGGCGGCAGATGGCGGCGCGCGCCCTGTTCGTGGTGCAGGATCAGTTCCAGTTGCTGAGCCGCTTGCCAGTGCAGGTGCAGCCAGCCGCACAGGGCGTGCAGCAAGTGGGCGGCGGCGGACAGGATCAGGGGAAGGTGTTCGGCGGGGTGAGGCAGTTCCAGCCGCTGGTGAAAGGTCAGGGGCGGGGTGAACCAGGCGGGCGGGTCGGGCTGGCGGCCTTCGGCCCGGGCGAGGGTGTCGAGCCAGGGGCCCACTCCCCGCCGGCGCAGGCCGGCTGTCGGCAGTCGGGCGAGGTCGTGCAGGGTGTGAAGTCCCAGGGCCTGCAGCATGTCCAGCGTGGCGGTTCGGGTGTCGGTGGCCCGCATCACGGTCGGCAGGGCCGATAGGGGCAGGGGGCGCAGGCGCCGCTGGAACGTGTGGGTCTGTAGGGTGTGGCGTGGGGTTCTGTCCCCTGCGCGGACCAGCAGCCGGGCGCCCAGCGGGGTGGGGGCCAGGGCGCTGAGAGGGGTCAGGCCCGCCTCCCGGGCGTGGGCGAGGGCCCGGTGACGCAGGGCACGGACGCCGCCGAACAGGCGCAGGCAGGTGTGCACCTCCAGCAGCACGTCGGGCGGGGCCACGACCAGATGCGGCGTCAGGGCTCCCAGTCGCAGGGCCAGCCGGTGCAGGGCTTGGGCTTCTCGCTCAGGGCGGCGGTCGAGCACGAGTGCGTCGGGCACCAAGGCTTGGGCCGTGGCCAGGGCTTGTCCGGTCTGCACGCCCCGTTGCCGCGCGAGGGCGCTGGCCGCCACCACCCCACGAGCGCCGCGTGGATCGCGCTCCCACACCAGCACGGGCAGTGCGATGCCCACCGGCCAGGGGCCGAGCGCTTCCAGCGGCAGGGCCGGCAGGTGCAGGCACAGCCAGAGGGCGGGCGGTGGCCCGGGGGGGATGTGGCGAGGAGGACGGATCGTCATGGCTCCATCAAGGGGCGCGCAGCGGGGGTGGGGTGTCGGTCGCCAGGGCGGCGGTCCGGGTGTGCTGCAGCCATTGCGACCAAGCGGTGCGGGGGTCTGCGGCCTGAGCGGGGACGGGCGTGCCGATGGGGCTGGGGGTGCGGACCGAGGGGAGATGGGCTGGGTGGGGGGCCAAGGCTTGCTGCAGGCGGTGGGTCAGGGCGGGAGGCAGGTGGGACCGGGTGTCGATCCGCAGCGGGCGGGCCATCGGGGGACCACGGCGTTTGAACACCTCGATGTCCACCTGTCCGGGATGGCCGGGCACGCTGCCGAGGGTCAGGCGCAGGGGGGCCGCCGAGGACTGGGTGCGTCGCAGGGTCGGGCGGAGCACCCACAGGCAGGCCGAGCGCGACTGGGCCGCCAGGTGCAGCCGGCGCAAGGTGGTGCCCAGGTGGGGGCTGTCAGGGCCGGCCTCGGGGGTCCACCACAGCACGGCACCACAACCGGGGCTGCGCAGGGCCTGATCGGCGGCCCAGGCCGCGTCGTCCTCGTGGTCGGTGCGGATCCACAGCAGCTTTTGCCAGGGCAGCCCCAGGGCTTCCAGCGCCGCCATGCCGGGACGGTGCGGTGGGTGGATCCACACCAACTCCTGGTGGCGCGCACCCAGGGCGGACAGGGTGGGGGTCAGCAGTCGCAATTCGCCCTGGCCCTGGCCGTCGAGCAGCAGTTCGGTCAGGTGGCCTTGCGGCCAGCCCCCGCCGGGCAGTTCCCGGTCCAGGTCCGGATGGCCGCTGGGGCAGGTGGCCTGTGCAGGTCCTCCCAGTTGGTCTCCGTGCCAGAGCAGGCGGCCCAGGTGACCGGGCAGCCCGACCTGGGCCGGGCGCGGGGGCGTGGCCGTTTCGGCCCGCACCGCCGCCTCGGATGGGGGAGGTGGGGATGACCCGGTCTCCGGATGTCGAGGGCTTGGGGAGAAGGACAGGTGGCGCATGATGGGGGATGGTGACTGTATGTTTATACAGTAAAAATCCCATCCGTTCCCTGCCGTACCTGGCGGTTTCCGTGATCGACCGGGGCTTTGTTGCTGCCGGGTAAACCCCAGGTAAACCGCGGGGTTTGGGCCGGCTTGTTCCAGCGCTCGCACCGGGCCACAGCCATCGAGACTGGTGTCCATTCCTGAGGAGTCGTGCATGCCCGCCTTGGTCCGAACTGCTTTTTCCGCTGCTCCGGTGTCCGCGCCCTCGTCGGTCGAGACCGGGCATCCTTCCACGAGGGTGCGTCGCCTGCTGTGGCTGGGCAGTCCGCAGGCCGTGGGTCGGGCGCATCGCCACACCCCGCCCCAGGACGGGCTGCCCGCATCGCTGGTCCACCACCTGCAGGACCGGGGCATGGAGGTGGACTGGTGGCCGCTGTGGCCCGGGGCCCGGCGGGAATGGCTGCAGCTCGATGCCGTCGTGCTGTCCCTGGGGCATGACAACACCTTGGCCCTGCAGGCCTTGCGGCAGATGGAAGCCGAGTGGCGAGTGCAGGCGCCGGACGCTGCCTCCGTGCCGCTGCCGGTCGTCTGGATGTGTGCCGGTGACGACGTCGAGGAACAGATCCACGCGTTCGAGGCGGGGGCCGACCTGTGCCTGCGCTGGCCGCTGAGCGAGCGTGAGACCGGCGCCTGCCTCGGGGCGCTGTTGCGCCGCATGGGGAGGTCCCCGGTGGTGCCGTCCGCACGCCAGCGTTCGCACGGCATCTGCCGTTTCGGCGAATGGGCCCTGGACCTGGCCACTCGCCGGCTGACCTCGCCCATCGGGCGGGTGGTGGTGCTGACTTTGGCTGAGTTCCGGCTGCTGCGCGTGTTCCTGTCCCATCCGCGCCAGGTGCTGACCCGTGACACCTTGCTGACCCAGGCCCGCGGCGCCGACATCGAGGTCTTTGACCGCAGCGTGGACCTGGTGGTGTCTCGCCTGCGCACCAAGCTCGACGATCACCCGCATCAGCCCCGCTACATCCACACCGTGCGGGGTGTGGGCTATCTGTTCGACGCCTACGGAGTGTGAGCCCATGAAAGTCCCGAACCCCAGCCCATCCACGCACACCCGCGCGCTGGAGGCTCCTCGCAGCGCGTCGCGGGCGGTTGCGGCCGCGACGGCGTCCTCGGCAGGCAAGGCTTTGGGTGCCAAAGCCGCCCAGGCCCCGGATTTTTCAGTGCTGACCTCTCGTGCGGCCGCCGCTGCTCAGGGCACGCCCCAGGCGGGCAGATCGATCGGCGCCGCGCCGCGTGCGGCTACTCCGGTGTCAGAACTCTCGACAAGCCAAAGCCCGTCGGCCGGCTGGTCGACGGCCCAGTTTGCCGGGCAGGCCGTCCGCTCGTCCGCGGGTCCGAGTGCGGGGTCGGCCGCCGGGGCCTTGGCCAGCGCATCCCGCACGTCGCCCGCTTCAGCTGCTGTGGGCGCGGGGACGGTGCCGGGAGGGGCGTCTGCGGTGTCGAACGCCGGAGATCTTGCGGTGGCCGCCGACACCGATGCCGATGTCCAACGCTTGGCCTCCCGCCTGATGGCGCGGCTCGATGCCGACGGCAACGGGCAATTGGGTCGGGACGAACTCTCGGCCTGGGTTCAGAACCTGCTTGGGCCTGCGCCTGCCTCAGCATCCGCATCCGGGGGACCGGTCGCCGCCGGGACCTCCACCCAGGTGGCGGCCCCGGGCCTCTCGGTCGGGTGAACCGGGCGGGCAAGGGGTGTCGGTCGCACGGGGCGCATTGCAGCGACAATAGCGGGGTCGGCGCCTCTCCTTCGAGTGGAGAGGCGCCCTGTTTCATTTCCGGCAACCCCCGACGAGCACCCTCCGCATGGCGCAATACGTATTCACGATGAACAAGGTCACCAAGACGGTGCCCCCCAAGCGACAGATCCTCAAGGAGGTGTCGCTGTCCTTCTTCCCCGGCGCCAAGATCGGTGTGCTGGGCGTCAACGGCTCGGGCAAGTCCTCGCTGTTGAAGATCATGGCCGGCCTCGACAAGGAGATCGAGGGCGAGGCCTACGGCATGCCGGGCATCAAGATCGGCTATCTGCCCCAGGAGCCGGTGATGCGCCCCGACCAGACCGTGCGCGAGTCGGTCGAAGAAGGCATCGGCGGCGTGCTGGCCGCCAAGAAGCGCCTGGACGAGGTCTACACGGCCTACGCCGACGAGAACGCCGACTTCGACGCCCTGGCCGCCGAGCAGGCCGAGCTGGAAGCCATCATCGCCGCCGCCGGTTCGGAAAACACCGACCTGCAACTGGAACTGGCCGCCGACGCCCTGCGCCTGCCGCCCTGGGATGCCGTCATCGGCAACCTCTCCGGCGGTGAAAAGCGCCGTGTGGCCCTGTGCCGCCTGCTGCTGTCCAAGCCCGACATGCTGC
>CAYYCN010000041.1:0-25281 GCA_964470355.1 uncultured Sphaerotilus sp. | reverse complement strand
GCAGGCGAGTGCGGCGGACAACCGGATGGCCGCGGAGTGTAGGGAACCCGCGTGATCCGTTGCGAACTTTTTCGAGGTTCGAAAAAAGTCGCCTCGGGTCTGTAAGAGATCGCGCCCTGCCGGCGACCACTGCTCGTGGGCCGCCAACGGCAGCCTGCCTTCCAGGCCCCGTCCCTCGCGGTGCCCCCTCTTCAACCGATCCCAAGGACTCCACCATGACCTCGAACCTGAACTCGACGACCCCCTCGTCTTCCTCCCCCAAGATGTCCGGCCTGGCCATCGCCGCTGCAGCCGCTGCGCTGTTCGCCATGGGTGTGGCCTCTCCGGCCCATGCCGCGATGGACGGCGCCAAGGGCGACAGCGTGCACTGCACCGGCGTGAACGGCTGCAAGGGCATGTCCGAATGCAAGTCCGCCGGCAACGAATGCAAAGGCATGAACGGCTGCAAGGGCCAGGGCTGGATGTCCAAGAGCGCCGACGAGTGCAAGCAGATGGGTGGCAAGGCCATGAAGGGCTGATCACCATGTACAGGGTGACCTCGATCCAGGGCTTCGGGCTGGGCCTGCGGCCCGAGCATTACCTCGACTTCCACGCCGGCACGCCCGGCATCGACTGGGTCGAGGTCATCTCCGAGAACTACATGGTGCCCGGCGGCAAGCCGCTGGCGCATCTGGAGCGGATCCGGCGCGACCGGCCGGTGGTGATGCACGGCGTGTCGCTGTCCATCGGCAGCACCGACGCGCTGGACCGTCAGTACCTGCGCGAACTCAAGGCGCTGGCCGACCGCATCGAGCCGGGCTGGATCTCCGACCACCTGTGCTTCACCGGCGTGGACCACCGCAACCTGCACGACCTGCTGCCCCTGCCGTACACCGAGGCGGCGCTGCGCCACCTCACTGCCCGCATCCACGCGGTGCAGGACACCCTGGGCCGCCGCCTGGTGCTGGAAAACGTCTCAAGCTACCTGCGCTGGCGTCACGACGAGATGGACGAAGCCACCTTCATCACCGAGCTGCTGCGGCGCGCCGACTTCGAGCTGCTGCTCGACGTCAACAACGTGCACGTCAGCGCCACGAACCACGGCTTCGACGCCCGCACCTACATCGACGCCCTGCCGCGCGAGCGCGTGCGCCAGATCCACCTGGCCGGTTTCGAGGACCAGGGCGATCTGCTGGTGGACACCCACGACCACCCGGTGTGCGACGACGTGTGGTCGCTCTACGCCCATGCGATCACACGCCTCGGCGCCGTGCCCACCATGATCGAGCGCGACGACCACATTCCACCGCTGGCCAAGTTGGTGGTGGAGTTGGACCGGGCGCGTGCCGTGGCGGCGTCTGCACTGGCATCGCGCCAGGCAGACACCGGACGCGGCGTTGACACGCCTGCCCACGGTCCCATCGGCACCGACTGCGGCTCCGCGCTCACGGAGGTTCCAGCATGACGCCGTCCACTTCACGGTCCACTCCGCCGACCTACGCGGAGCAACTGGCCCGGCTGCAACACTTCATCGAGGCCGACGAGGCCCCCGCGGCCGAGGCGATCGATGCCCTGTTTGTCGGTCGCGACGGCTCGGCCCCCCGGCTCGACGTCTACCGCCACGCCCATCGGGCACGCCTGACCGAGGCCCTGCGCGTCAACCATCCGGTGCTGCACCGCGCCCTGGGCGACGAGGCCTTCGGTGCGCTTGCGCAGGGCTACCTCGCCGCCCACCCCTCCGGCCACCCGTCGATCCGATGGTTCGGCCACGGGCTGGCGACGTGGGCCACCCGACATGACGCCCTGCCACACCCGGCCCTGGTCGACCTGGCCCGCATGGAATGGGCGCTGGGCTTGGCCTTCGACAGCGCCGACGCCGCCGCGATGGACCCCGCTGAACTGGGGCGGGTCCTGCCGGGCAACTGGCCTGCCCTGCGCCTGCGGCCCCACCCGTCGGTGCAATGCCTGTCGCTGGCATGGGCGATCGAACCGCTGTGGCACGCCCTCACCGAGGACCCGGAGGCCCAGACCGATCCGCCCGAGCCGCTGTGCCACGACCTGCTCATCTGGCGCCGAGGCTTCGACACCCGCTGGCGCCGCGTGCCCCCGCACGAGGCGCACTGGATCCGGGGGCTGCTGGCCGGGCAAAGCCTGAGGGAGCTGCTCGACCCTGAATCGACGCAAGCCAGGTCGGAACCCATCGACCCTGCAGCCGCATTCACGACCGCTCTCCACCGCTGGCTGGCCGAAGGCTGGCTGACCCCTCTCACTCCTCCTCCAGGAAACCTGCCATGTCCCCTCTGACCGACTCCTTCACCCGCTTCGCCACCGCCGCCGTGCTGCTGGGCTCCGTTCTGACCGCCCACGCGCTGGAGGTGAAACCCTATTCCGCCGAAGCCCTGGCCGCCGCGCAGAAGGCTCAGCAGCCCGTGGCCCTGCACTTCCACGCCGACTGGTGCCCGACCTGCCGGGCGCAGTCCAAGGTGCTCGAAGAACTCAAGACCGAACCAGGCCTGGACGTGACGGTGCTGACCACGAACTACGACCGCGAGAAGGACCTCAAGCGCCAGCTCGGCGTGCGCTCGCAATCCACCTTCATCGTCTACAAGGGCACGAAGGAAACCGCCCGATCCACCGGCGAAACCGACCGCAGCGCGCTGGTGACGCTGCTGAAATCGGCCCGCTGATCTGAGGATGTGCGCCATGGATCCCGCCCTGTCCCTGCCCCAACTGGCCCTGAGCGTGGCCGCCGGGGGACTGACCACGCTCTCACCCTGCGTCTTCCCGCTGCTGCCGCTGGTGCTGGGCAGCGCGATGCAGAAACACCGCGCCGCCCCGCTGGCGATGGCCGTGGGGATGATCGCGTCGTTCGCCAGCATCGGCATGGTGCTGGGTGCGCTCGGCCCCGCGCTGGGGCTCGACAGCGACCACGTGCGCACCTTTGGCGCGGTGCTGCTGATCGGCTTTGCGCTGGTCATGCTGATCCCAGCCCTGAACGAACGCTTCACGCGCTGGATGCTGCCCATCGCCACCCAGGCCAACGCCGGCGCGGCGCACTTCGACAACGGCTCGCTGTGGGGTGCGCTGGCCCTGGGTGGCGTGCTGGGGCTGGTCTGGAGCCCGTGCTCCGGCCCGCTGCTGGGATCGGCCCTGACGCTGGTGGCCAGCGAAGGCGGGGTGGCCCGGGGCGGCCTGGCGCTGGGGCTGTTCGGGCTGGGAGCCTCGCTGCCGCTGGTGGCCGTGGCCTACGCCTCGCGCAGCGGCTTCAACCGCGCGCGGGACGTGGTGCTCGCCCACATCCACAGCGTGCAGCGCGGCTTCGCCCTGCTGCTGGGCGCGATGGGCGTGGCCATCCTCATGGGCGCGGACAAGTGGGTCGAGGCCCGCGTGCTGGACTGGCTGCCCGATGCGTGGGTAAGCCTGACGGTCGCGCTCTGAATGTGACGCCTTCGCCATCGGGGTCGGCTTAGGCTTCTTCGCTTGAGCTAGAGTCGGACATGACGCGCCTGCCCACCCCCATTGCCGTCGGGCTCGCGCTGCTGGCCTTTGCTGGCAACTCGCTGCTGTGCCGGGCGGCGCTGCGCGACACCGCCATCGATCCGGCGTAGTTCACGACGATCCGGCTGGTGAGCGGGTCCGCGTTGCTGGGCCTGCTGGCCTGGATGAACCACGACCGAACACCCTCGGGCTCTGGCCATGGCCCAGGTTCGACCCCAACGCCACCGGCGGGGAACTGGCGTTCCGCCCTCGCCCTGTGGATCTACGCCGCCAGCCTGTCCTGGGCCTACATCGGCCTGGCCACCGGGCTGGGCGCACTGCTGCTGTTCGGCGCGGTGCAGGTGACGATGATCGGCACCGCCGGGTTTCGTGGCGACCGGCTGCGCGGGCGGCAGTGGGTCGGTCTGATCCTCGCACTGGTGGGGCTGACCGCCCTGCTGTCGCCGAACACCTCACATGCGCCGCCCCTGGTCTCGTCGCTGCTGATGCTGATGTCGGGCGTGGCGTGGGGGGTCTATTCGCTGCTGGGTCGGGGTGCAGTCAACCCCATCGCGGTCACCGCAGGCAACTTCCGGCGGGCGGCGATGCCGGCCTTGGCGCTGAGCGCGGTCATGTGGTCGAACATGTCCGTCGATCGCACCGGAGCCATCTACGCCACAGCGTCGGGCGCGCTGACCTCGGGCGTGGGCTACGCACTCTGGTACACGGTGCTGCCGCGCCTGTCGGCCACGACGGCGGCGGTGCTGCAGCTGTGTGCGCCGGTGCTGGCGACCTTCGGCGGGCTGCTCATGCTGGGCGAACCGGTGGGGCTGCGGCTGGCGCTGGCCGGCCTGGCCGTGCTGGGAGGCGTGGCGCTGGTGAGCCTGCCGCGCAGGCGCTCGGCGTAGCGCGGCCCGACCGCCGCTCAGCAGGTCCTGGGCGTCAAGCCTTTCCGCCCTCGAAGCTCGCGGCCCCGTTGCAGATCACCCCAACTTGTGCGTGGACAGCAGCAGATTCGTCTCCGTGCTGGCGATGCCCTCGATGCGCCGGATGCGGTTGAGCACGATCTCGAAGGCTTCCAGACTGTCGGCGCGCAGCTCGGCGATCAGGTCCCAGCGGCCGTTGGTGGTGTGCAGCGCTTCCACCGCCGGATCACCGCGCAACGTGCGCAGCACCGCCTCTTCGGCCTTGTGGCCGGTGACGGCGATGGTCATGAACGCACGGACGCGGTGCCCCTCGACCTGCGGTTTGAGGCGCACGGTGTAGCCCACCAGCGTGCCGTCGGCCTCCAGCCGATTCAGACGGTTCTGCACGGTGCCGCGCGCCAGCCTCAGGCGCTTGGCCAGTTCAGCCACCGGCGTGCGGGCATTGGCGCGCAACAGGCCGATGAGTTCGCGGTCGATGTCGTCCATGAGGCTCCTCCTTGTGGGATCCCGTCCCGTTCGGCCCCGCCGTTCGGCAACGCCCGGGCACGCCAAACGAGGTCCCACCACTTCGTTCAGTCGGTCAAACCATTTTGTACACCAGACCGCTCGATTTGCGCAGTTTGCAGGCTTCCTGTTGAACCCATCCGGTCGTACGCTGGAGACCGAGCCTTGGGGCGCGCGAGGCGCCTCCCAAGGTGGAGGAAGCCCCCCATGTCCAGGCCGAAGGACGGCCCCGCCCCCTTGTCTCCCGAAAGGAGTTCGATCATGGTGACGTATCTGGGTCTGCAGGGCGTGCAGCAACTGGTGCGCACGCTGGGCGTTGGCGGGTTCATCGCCCGGCTGGCCGATGAGATCGAATCCGACTACCGGCGCTGGGACGCCTTCGAGAAGTCCGCCCGCGTGGCCAGCCACTCCGCCGACGGCGTGATTGAGCTCATGCCCACCAGCGATGGCCGGCTCTACAGCCTGAAGGTCGTCAACGGCCACCCCGTCAATCCGCAGCGCGGGCTGCTCACGGTGATGGCCCTGGGCCTGCTGGCCGATGTGCGCACGGGCCACCCGCTGCTGCTGTCGGAGCTCACCCTCACCACCGCGCTGCGCACGGCCGCCACGTCCGCGCTGGCCGCACGCTGGATGGCCCGCCCGGCCCCGCGCGTCATGGCCCTCATCGGCAACGGCGCGCAGAGCGACTTCCAGGCCCTGGCCTTCCACCACCTGCTGGGTGTCGAAGAACTGCACCTGTTCGACGTGGACACCCAGGCCACCCGGCGACTGCAACACAACCTGGCCTCGACGCCGGAAGGTCGTGGCCTGCGCTGCATCGCCTTCCCGAGCGTGCACGAAGCCGTGCGCGGCGCCGACCTCGTCACCACGATCACGGCCGACAAGCGCAACGCCGTCATCCTCACGCCCGACATGATCGAGCCGGGCATGCACCTCAACGCCGTCGGCGGCGACTGCCCCGGCAAGACCGAGCTGCATCCGCAGATCCTGCAGCGCCCTGACCTGCGCGTGGTGGTGGAGTTCGAGCCCCAGTCGCGCGTCGAGGGCGAGGTGCAGCAGATGCCGGCGGACTATCCGGTCACCGAGTTCGCGGCGGTCGTGTCTGGGCGGGTCCAGGCCCGGCGCACCGAGCGGGACGTGACGCTGTTCGACTCCGTGGGCTTCGCCCTGGAAGACTTCAGCGCCCTGCGCCTGCTGCACGAGTTGGTGCAGGCCCATCCGGAATGCGGCCAGTCGCTGGACTTGGTGCCGGAACTGGACGATCCGAAGGATCTGTTCGGCGGCACGCTGGGCGACCGCTCCGGTCAGAGCCCCATGAGGCGCTCCTTCAGCCTGGGCACCGCCCAGTCCACGAACGACCTCACCCGCGTCGACAACAGCCGCGAGTGGGGAAACAGCAGGCTCACGGGTGCCGCCTCGGGTTCCCACTCCGGCAGCAGCCGCACCAGCCGGCCGGCGGCCAGGTCGTCGCGCACCTGATAGCTCAGGAAGCGGCCGCAGCCCAGGCCCTTGCGGCAGGCTTCCAGGGCACCGTCCACCTGATTGGTGGCGAAGGCTTCTCGCAGCGGCACCTTCACGGTCTGCGCCGCGCGCACGAAGGTCCAGTCGGCGTTACCACCGTCCAGCCCCGAAAAGCGGATCGAACGCTGTCCGCGCAGAGCAGACGGATGCTCCAGCCCCACCAGATGGGCCTGCACAAAGTCTGGTGAGGCACACAGCATCCGTCGGCAACTGCCCAGCGGCGTGGCCACCAGCGACGAGTCGGGCAACGGCCCGATGCGCACTGCGAGGTCGATGCCTTCTTCGAGCAGGTCGATCACGCGGTCCATCAGCAGCAGCTCGGCGCGCATCTCGGGGTGGGCCACTAGGTAGTCCGTGAGCACCGGCGCCACGTGCAGCCGCCCGAACAGCACCGGCGCCGTCAGCGCCAGCCGGCCGGTGGGGCGCAGCCGCCGATCGGTGAGCGAACCTTCAGCCTCTTCCACATCGGCCAGGATGCGCCGACAACGCTCCAGGTAATCGCGCCCTTCATCGGTGAGCGCGATGCGCCGCGTCGTGCGGTTGAGCAGCCGTGCGCCCAGCGCCTGCTCCAGCGCCGCAAGGGTGCGCACCACCGAGGTCAGCGAGGCCCCGGTGCGCGTGGCGGCCCCCGACAGGCTGCCCGCCTCCACGATGCGCACGAAAGTCTCCATGGCCTTGAGCTTGTCCATGCCCGGATTAAACCGGACAGCGCAGCAATCCAGTGCGATGGGCATCCTTTATTTCAGACGCAACGCGGATCACCATGCGGCCATCGCAGATCGCCAGTGCTCTCGCCCCGGATCACCCACCCACGGATCACCCCATGTCCCGACACTTCGCCGACATCGCCTACACCCCCTCCGTGCGCGCCGAGCAGGTGCGGCGCCACGGCGAGGACCTTTCTCAGGGCCACGGCAGCCCCGATCCCCGACTGAGCCTGCGCGAAGCACGCTTCATCACCGAACGCGACACCGCCTTCCTCGCGACCGTCAACGCCGACGGCTGGCCCCACGTGCAACACCGCGGCGGGCCTCCCGGCTTCCTGCGGGTGCTCGACGAACGCACGCTGGCCTTCGCGGACCTGGGCGGCAACCGGCAGTTCGTCAGCGTCGGCAACCTGCGCGACAACGACCGCGCGGCCCTGATGCTGCTGGATGCGGCCGGGCAACGGCGGCTGAAGGTCCTGGGCCGCATGCAGGTGCTCGAAGCCCCCGAGGTGGAACTGGGCGTGCTGCCCGAAGACCTACCCGCCACTTATCTGCCTGCGCTGCAGAAGCTGGCCCACACCGCCCACGCCGAGCGCGTGATGGTGATGCACATCGCCGCCTTCGACTGGAACTGCAGCCAGCACATCACCCGCCGCTGGAGCGAGCCCGAACTCTCGGCGCTGGGGGTCACCCTGCCGCCCCGCGCCTGATCCCGACCCACCCGGCGCGCGCTGCGCCTTCACACCAGGAGACCTCCATGAAACTCTACGACCTCGTTCTCTCCGGCAACTGCTACAAGGTGCGCCTGTTCGCCTCGCTGGCGGGCGTGCCGATCGACATCGTGCCGGTCGACTTTCTCGCGGGCGAGCACAAGCGCTCGCCGCTGATCGACTTGAATCCGCTGGGCGAGATCCCCATCCTCGAAGACGGCGACGTCGTGCTGCGCGACTCGCAAGCGATCCTCGTCTATCTGGCACTCCAGTACGCCGACGCCTCCTGGCTGCCGCGCGATCCGGCGGGCATGGCCGAGGTCGTGCAGTGGCTGTCCACGGCGGCCAACGAAATCCAGAACGGCCCCGCCTCGGCCCGCCTGGTCGACAAGTTCGGCTACGCGCTCGACAAGGCCGAGACCCTGCGCCGCAGCGCGCGCATCCTGCCGGTGCTGGACGCCCACCTGAGCCGCCACGACTGGCTGGCCGCCGGCCACCCGACCGTTGCCGACTGTGCCGTCTTCCCCTATGTGGCCCTGGCGCACGAAGGGGCGGTGGACCTGACGCCGTACCCCTACGTTCAGGCCTGGATCAACCGCGTGAAGGCGCTGCCGCGCTTCCTGGAGATGCCGGGCGTCTGATCCCGACCGCGCCGAGGGCCAGGGCCCAGGCCCGGGCCGCCTCGCGCAGCGCCGAACGCATCGGCTCCTGGCCCATGCGATGCCCGCCTCCGGGCACTTCCACCACGCGCAGCAGGTTCGACGAGGCGGGCGGCACCCAGGCCGCCAAGCGCCGCATCGTCTGCACAGGGCACACGGCGTCCTCCACGCCGTGCACCAGGGTCACGGGTCCGGCCACGCGGCTCAGAACCTGCACAGCCCACGCCCACGCATCGTGCCCACAGGTCCAGCCTGTTCGGGCGTAGTGGGCATGCACCCGCCAATGGCGCCCGGCTTCATCCGACCACTGGCGCTCGGCGGTTCTCAGCGCTTCAGCCTGAACCGAATCGGTCCGGCCGACCAGGCTCCCTCCGGCACGCGGGCCTGGGCCGATCTCCCTCGGGTGACTCACGCCCCCCGGCGCCGATTGTGCGGCGTCAAACATCCCGGCCAGCACCCCCAGCCGGTCCGACCCATGATCGGGCGCGTTCGAGGGCCCCTGCGGTTCTCCCTCAGGGATCGGGGAAAACGCTGTTCCAGCGTTGGACAGCGGAACGCTCGCCTGCTGGTACAGCTGTTCCAGCCCCGGCGTACCGCCCAGCCAGGCCCGGCCCGCCTCGCCGATCCACGCCGGCCAGGGCGCGAGGTAGTGCGCCAACTCGTCCGCGCTGCCGAGAAACGGGCTGCGCAGGAACAGCCCGTTCAGCCGATCCGAGCACCGCGCCGCCCACGCCAGCGCGACAAAGGCCCCCCAGGAACCAGCAGCCACCGACCACCGGTCCCACCCCAGGTGTGCCCGCAAAAGCTCAATGTCATCAAGCAGATGCGCAAGGGTGTTGGCCCGTGTTTCGCCCTGCGGGGTGGAGCGACCGCACCCGCGTTGGTCCATGCAGATCCAGCGCACCGGCAGGCCAGCAAAGCCTTCGATCGACTCCACGCGGGAGCGCCCGCCGGGACCGCCGTGGATCACCAGCACCGGCACACCGGCCGGATCCCCACCTTCGCACCACCACACGCGATGCCCATCGCCGACATCCAGCAGGGATCCCCCGGTCAGGGTTTCCACTGGAGAAACCGGGGCCTTGGACGTCTCGGAAGGGGTTTTGGAAGCGGGCATGAGGCTTGCGAATGGAAAAGGCCAGTGTCCGTCGAGCGTGGCACTGGCTGCAACTTTCCCCTGTAACCGTGTAGGAGACATCTCATGAAGTGGTCCAAGCCCCAATTCGAAGATCTGCGCTTCGGCTTTGAAATCACGATGTACATCTCGGCCCGCTGATTCCAGCGCACCGTTGACATCAGAGGTTCGGGGCGGAGGCACTTTGTTCTTCTCTCTTGCGTTGGGTTCTCTCTCTCGGGTGCCTTCGCCCCTCCCTCTCCTTTCTCCCGTGCTGCGGCACCCTTCCACCTGAATCACAGGACGCGGCCCTCGACCCCTTCGGGCGCTCCGTCCGACGAGCCGATCATGAAAATCCTGGTCCTGGGTTCCGGCGCCGGCGGCGGTTTCCCGCAGTGGAACTGCCACTGCACGCAGTGCGCGGCGCAGCGCGACGGCTCAAGTCCCGCCCAAGCCCGCACTCAAAGCTCGATCGCCGTTTCACCCGACGGTGAGCACTGGGTCCTGCTCAACGCCTCACCGGACATCGGCACGCAGCTGCGCCAGTCGCCTGCGCTGCATCCGCGCGAAGGTCACGGCAAGCGCCACACGCCCATCCAGGCCGTCGTCCTGATGGACGCCCAGATCGACCACGTCACCGGCCTGCTCAGCCTGCGCGAAGGCCCGCCCATCCAGCTGTACTGCACGCCCTGCGTCGAGGAAGACCTCTCGACCGGCCTGCCGCTGCTGAATGTGCTGAAGCACTACGCCGGCGTGAACCTGCACCGCCTGCCCATCGAGGGCGAGCAGAACTCCGCCGACTTCCACATCGCGGGCATCGAGCACCTGACCTTCCGCGCTGTCGCCATTCCGGGCAAGGCGCCACCCTACTCGCCGCACCGCCACGACCCGCAGACCGGCGACAACATCGCCCTGTTCGTCACCGACACCCGCACCGGCCAGCGCCTGTTCTACGCGCCGGGCCTGGGCGACGTGGGCCCGCAGGAACTCGACTGGCTGGCCTCGGCCGACTGCGTGTTGGTCGACGGCACCTTCTGGACCGAAGACGAGATGATCACCGCCGGCCTGGGCACCAAGCCCGCGGCCAGCATGGGCCACCTGCCGCAGAGCGACCAGCCCGGCCGGCCCGGCATGATCGCGGTGCTCGACGGCATCCCCGCGCGCCGCAAGGTGCTCATCCACATCAACAACAGCAACCCGATCCTGCTGGACGACAGCGAGCAGCGCCACACGCTCGCCCTGCACGGCATCGAAGTCGCCTTTGACGGCATGGAGATCGAACTGTGACCGCTGCTCTGCCTTCCAACGTCCTGCCCTGGTCCGCCGAAGAGTTCGAGGCCCGCCTGCGCGCCAAGGAGTCCGGTTATCACATCCACCACCCCTTCAACGTCCGCCTGAACAACGGCGAGCTGCAGCCCTTCCAGGTGCGCGGCTGGGTGGCCAACCGCTTTTATTACCAGTTCATCATCCCCATCAAGGATGCGGCGGTGATGTCCAACTGCCCGGACCGCGCCACACGCCGCCGCTGGATCGAACGCATGCTCGACCACGACGGCCGCGGCGACTTCAAGGACGCCGACGCCGGCGGCATCGAGAAGTGGCTGCGCCTGGGCGAAGCCGTGGGCCTGAAGGAAGAAGACCTGTGGTCGCACAAGCACGTGCTGCCCGGCGTGCGCTTTGCCTGTGATGCTTACGTCAACTTCGCGCGCCACTCGGTCTGGCAGGAAGGCGCCATCTCGTCGCTGACCGAGATGTTCGCGCCCAAGATCCACGCCGACCGCCTGGCCGGTTGGCCCAGCAAGTACCCCTGGATCGAACCCGAAGGCCTGGGCTACTTCCGCAGCCGCATCCCGCTGGCCACCCGCGACGTGGACCACGGCCTGGAAGTGGCGCGCACCTGGTGCGACACGCGCGGCAAGCAAGAGCGCGCCATCGAGATCCTGCAGTTCAAGCTCGACATCCTGTGGTCCATGCTCGACGCCATCGAGCGCGCCTACCCCGACGATCTGGCCGAGAATCTGCGCCCATGACCACCGTCCAGCTCACCGCCCGCCCGGCCCTGTCGCCGCTGTACCGCCTGCAGTTCGAGGCCGTGCAGGACAACTGGGTGCTGCTCTACCCCGAAGGCATGGTCAAGCTCAACGGCCCGGCCAGCGAGATCCTCAAGCGCTGTTCGGGCGAGGTCACCGTGCAGGGCCTGATCGACGACCTGCAGACCACCTTCGGCGAACCCGACCTGAAGGCCGACGTGCTGGCCTTCCTGAGCGACGCCTACGACCGCGGCTGGCTGCGCTGAATCGCGCCCGGTCCCTTTTCACCGCACCGCCATGTCCTCGCTCGCCACGTCCTCGTCTCCCATTGCTGCGGGAGGCACTCCGGTGACCATCAAACCGCCGCTGTGGCTGCTGGCCGAGCTGACCTACCGCTGCCCGCTGCACTGCGTGTTCTGCTCGAACCCGGTGGACTACGCGCGGCAGAAGGAGGAGCTGAGCACCGAGGAGTGGAAGCGCGTGTTCCGCGAGGCCCGCGCGATGGGCTCGGTGCAGCTGGGCTTTTCGGGCGGTGAGCCGCTGCTGCGCGATGACCTCGAAGAGCTGGTGGCCGAAGCCAGCAGCCTGGGCTTCTACACCAACCTCATCACCTCGGGCATCGGGCTGACCGAGGCACGCGCCAAGGCACTGAAGAAAGCGGGGCTGGCGCACATCCAGCTCTCGTTCCAGGACTCGACACGCGAACTCAACGACTTCCTGTCCAGCACCCGCACCTTCGAGCTGAAGTCGCGCGTGGCCAAAATCATCAAGGACCAGGGTTATCCCATGGTCATGAACTGCGTGATGCACCGCTACAACCTGCCGCACGTGGGTCGCATCATCCAGATGGCCGACGACCTGGGCGCGGAGTTCCTGGAGCTGGCCAACACGCAGTACTACGGCTGGGCCTGGCTCAACCGCGACGCGCTCATGCCCACGCCGCAGGAGCTGGCCGACGCCGAGGCCATCGTCAACGTCTACAAGGAGCGGCTGCAGGGGAAGATGAAGATCTTCTGGGTCTCGCCGGACTATGTGGACGCCAAGCCCAAGCCCTGCATGGCCGGCTGGGGCTCGGTGTTCCTGCTGGTGGCCCCGGACGGCTCCACGCTGCCCTGCCACTCCGCCAAGATCCTGCCGGGCCTGGACTTTCCGAACGTGCGCACGCACTCCATCCAGCACGCCTGGATCGAGAGCGACGCCTTCAACCGCTACCGCGGCACGAAGTGGATGCCCGACGGCTGCCAGACCTGCCCGCAGCACGAGAAGGACTTTGCGGGCTGTCGCTGCCAGGCCTTCCTCGTCACCGGCGACGCTGCCGCAGCGGATCCGGTGTGCCACAAGAGCCCACACCGCTCGAAGATCGACGAAGTGCTGGCCGCCACGACCCCTCTGGGGGCCGCCGAGCAGGTGCTGAAGTTTCACCCCCGCACGCACCGCCAAGGGCGGCTGGTGTTCCGCACGGACGAGAATTCGGTCGCCGCGTCGGAGACCTCGCGGGCGTAAACCCCCTGTGCGCGGGGTCACCAGACTCCGACGGGAAAAAGACGGGTGGCTCGCGACAGGATGCCGCCCAGTCCGGGCCATGGCGCATCTTCTGATCCCGGTCGGTTGCGATCCGACTGCGGCGGCGAAAAAATGGCCGGCCTGTACTTCATCCCGCCCGGGACGAACCGATGCCCCACCACGCCGAATCTTCCTCGCTGCCCACCGGCACCGCCCTGGGATCGATCCGCCTGCTCGAATGTCTCGCCCGCGACCCCGAAGGCTGGCTGTATCGGGCCGAAGACCAGCGGGACGGCCGCCGTTTCGCCCTGCTGGAATACGGCCCGCACGACCTGGTCCGGCGCACCCCGACAGGCCACCTCGAACCCCAGCCGGGCCGGGAAGCCGAGCTGGCGCCACACCGGGCCCGGTTCATCGCCCAGGCGTTCGAATCCACAGGCCCCCAGAACCACCCCTGCCTGACATCGGTGGAGCGCTGCGTTCTCGAAGACGGCTCGGTTCAACTGAGACTGCCGCTGAATGACGGCTCCCCGCTGGCACAGTGGATGGCGCAGTCGGCCTCCGGGTCACCCGCCGCACTGGAACGCTGGGTCCACGATGTCAGTCAGGCGCTGCACGCTCTGCACCGCACCCGGCCGCTGCATGGCGGCGTGTGTCCGGAACGGGTGTGGATCCAGCCCGACGGACACGCCCAGCTGTGGTCGCCGGCCGCGGAGCCCCGCCTGACGGCGGCATCCCCGGAATCGGGTCCGGACCGATCGCCCGCCGCCCTGCTGTCTCCTTGGATCGCTCCGGAACAGAAGTGGACCTCCGGTGCCCTGCGTCAGGGCCCCTGGACCGACCTGTACGCCCTGGCCGCGATGGCCATGCAGTGCCTCACCCGCCAGCCCGTCCCGAACGCGATCCGGCGGGTGGATGGCCGGAGCCTGCCAGAGCTGGACGCGTGGGCCGAACACGGCCACCGCCCCGCCTTCCTGAAGGCCCTGAAGCACGCCCTGGAAATGAGCCCGGACGACCGCCCACGCTCGGTGGCCGACTGGATGGCGTCGCTCGGCTGGACTCCGGATGAAGCCGCCACCGCACCCGCTGCAGCAACCCGGCCGATTCCGCTTCGCCACGAGGTCCCGCCTGCACGCCCACCCGGCGGAATCCGGTTGGCGACAGGCCGCCGTGCAGCCTGGATCGGGTGGAGCGCGGCCGCGGCGGCGGCCCTGGTCTTCGTGGTGGGCACCCATTTCAGACCCGAGACCCCGGCCACGGCACCCATGCCGAACGCCCAAGCCACCGCCCCGGCTCCCGAAGGCTCCTGGGAGGCCCACACCGCACCGCCGGCCTCCGTGGTCCCCGGGCCCGGGCCCGCCCCCACTGTCGCGGCCACCCGCGCAGCCACGACCGCCACCGCCGCAATCCGCAGCGAACCGGGCGCGCGACCCAAGGGCCCCAGCCTTGCCCATCAGAAAGCCCTGGACGAATGCATCGAGGCCCTCATGCAAGAGTCCGACGCGCCCGACGCTCACCGCAACCGCGGCCCCCGCTCGCCCTGCGGCTGAAGCGCCCGAGGGCCCCAAGCGTCGGACCGGCCGCGCCACCGCCCGCACAGGGCGAGACACCGATGATTTCGTAACTTTACGTGACAGAATTGTCGGTACATTCGCAATCAAAGAGGGCTTCCACCTGAGTACGGGAGCGCCCTGCGGAAAAGGCTCTCCTACACTTTCCGGGATCGGTTGATATTTCTTGATGTGAAAAATTGACCCCTTGGGAAGCCGCAAGCGCCTGCAGTGGCTCCTTCGACACTCACTCCAGGCCTCCGCATTTCCCAGGGAATTCACATGTCGAGCATCGTCAGCCATCCGGCCCAGACGGGGGTCAGCACCGCCTCAGCCGTGCGCAGCCCCTCCGGGCTGAAAGCCCTGTTCTACAACCTCGACTACCTGCGCTCCCTGGCGGTCCTGACGGTGATGGTGGACCACCTGATGCCGACGCTGACCTTCCACGGGCACGCCCTGCCGGCCTGGCTGCTGTCCTTCACCACGAACATCGGACACGCCGGGGTGCTGGCGTTTTTTGTGCACACCAGCCTAGTGCTGATGCAGTCCCTGGAGCGCATGGGCGGTCACCCCACCAAGACCGCCCTGGTCTGGCGCTTCTACGCCCGGCGCGCGTTCCGGATCTATCCCCTGGCGCTGGCGGTCATCGCGCTGGTGCTGATGCTGGACATCCCCGCGTCCACCTGGAAAGAAAACCCGCCGATCACCGGCAAGGTCATCCTGGCCAATGTGCTGCTGATCCAGAACCTCGTGGCGGGGCAGAGCGTGCTGGCGCCGCTGTGGAGCCTGCCGTACGAGGTCGAGATGTACGTGGTGCTGCCGGCGCTGTACTTCCTGTCCCGCAAGGCGCGCGGGCCGATGTGGCTGGGCGGGCTGATCGCCTTTTTCAGCGTGGCGGGTCACCTGGTGGCCCAGTACACCGGCGGCAAGATGAACCTCTTTGCCTACATCCCGTGCTTCCTGAGCGGGGTGCTGTGCTACTCGCTGCGCAACAGCCTGCCCCGGTTGATGCCGAACTGGGCCTGGCTGGTGTTCGTGCCAGCGCTGATCACCGTGTTCTGCTTGGCGCAATACAACCAGTCCCACCCGGTGTACTGGGCCGGCTGGATCTTCTGCCTAGTGCTGGGCCTGTCGATCAACGTGTTCCACGGGGTCGCGGCCTCCAGCCTGTTTGCCAAGGTGTCGGTGCAGATCGCCAAGTACTCCTATGGCATCTACCTGCTGCACGTCCCAGCGCTGTACCTGACCTTCGACGTGCTGGGCCTGAAAAACCTGTGGGCGGGCGTGCCGCTGTACGCCGCCATCACGCTGGCCCTGTCCGTCGTGGCGTTTCACCTCATCGAGCAGCCGGCGATGGACAAGGGTCGTCAGTTGACGGACTGAGCGGGCCGGCTGGCGGGGCCGAAACGGCCCTTTCCGCGAAAAAAGTGTGCGCCATCCCCCTGTGGAACAGGGCGGGCAGGTTGCGCCGTTCAGAGGCGCACGGCGCGGCTGGCACACCCAAATCTCCACACGCCTAGTTCAGGGTGGGGCACCCGCGCACCCATTCGTGACAAGCCTCACGAACCAACCCCTGTCTCAAAACATCGCGCCACCGCCACGGCGGCAGGAAAGCTCCCGTTGTGACGGCGGGGGCCGCACCACAGACTGCGCGCACTCCTGAACCCGCTAGGCCCGACACGGGCCACACCGGGTTCAGCGCCAGGTTCCGCGACCTGGGAGGAGGGGGTCATGCCACCCCTCAAGCCACCGCCGGGCCCGATCCACCCGCTTCGGGCCAGCGGTTTTCTGCTTCGGCGCCGTCCCCGCGGACCGCGCCTCCTCCACGAAAACCCGAGACAAGGAATTCACCATGCCGCTCCTGTTCGCGCTTGCCGTTTCCATCGGCGTTCTTGCCGTCGTCGCCACCTGGCTGTTCTTCGGGCCGCTGGCCGCGATGGGCGTCCAGATCTGGCAGGCCTTCATCGCCTGGGCCAGCTTCTACAACCAGGGCGGCAAGACCGACGGCGCCGTCAAGACCGTGGTCTGCATGAGCTGGGGTGCCCTGGTGGGCATGGCCTCGGTGATGCTGATCGGCCCGCTGGGGGCACTGGGCACGCTGGCAGCGCCGGTGGCCGTGGGCCTGGGCGCCGCGGTCATCGTGCTGGCGGCGCACGTGTCGGTGCTGTCGACCATTCCGGCGGCGGTGTATGGCTTCGCGTCGGTCGCCGGCCTGATCCTGCTGGGCAAGGACATGACGCCGACCGCCGCCATCGTGCCGACGATCGTCTCCATCGTGCTGGGCACGGTGTTCGGGTGGCTGTCGGAGTTTGTGGGCGGGAAGCTGGCGAAGGCGCCCTGATCGCCCTCCGTCGCGCGGGCAGGCCAGTCGCTCCGGCGGCGGCCTCGACCGGAAGAAGGAGTCTTGGCGGGCGCGCTCGATCGCGCGCCCGCCCCAGGATTCAACACTGTCGCAATTCGTCGCACGGTGTCGGCGAGAGGGCTGGATCGCCTCAATGAGGGCACGGCGGCTCCTTCCAGGCGCCGGTGCTTGTGCCCTCCGAGGCCTCAACCTGAAGGACCCCAACCCTGACCGAAGCCCTGGTGCTCACGCTGCAGGCCGACCGCCTCGCCTTCGGTCGCCCACTGCTGGCTCCACCGAGCCTCCCATCGGGTGAGCTGGTTCTGGACCACGCACTGCGTGCACCACTCGCCGCACACGCTGACGTCGGCCGCCCACGCCGAGTGGTACGGCCACCTCAAACTGAGCACCGAGCGCGGTGGCGGCTGCAATGCTGGGCTCACCCGACAAAATCAGGTGGGTCCCGATGGATGCCCAGACACGGTTCGAGGCCCTGCGCAAAGGCGACATCGACTTGCTGTCACGCAACACCACCTTCACCTTCAGCCGGGACGTCTCCATGGGCCTGACACAGACGGCGATCGTCTTCTTTGACGGCCAAGCCTTCATGGTCCCGGCACGATCGGGAATACGCTCCGTGCGCCAACTCCGCGGCAAGACCGTCTGCGTCCTGGCGGCCACCACTTCTTCGAAGAATCTGGAGGACTTTTCTCGCACACATGACCTGCGGCTGCGACCACTGCTGCTGGAAAGCCTGGCCGCCGCCAACGCTGCCTATTTCAATGGACGCTGTCAGGCCTACACCGCGGATGGATCGGCGCTGGCCTCCATCCGCGCCACCCAAAGCGGACAACCCTCTGCCCACATCATCCTGCCCGAGGTCATCTCCAAGGAGCCCCAAGGCCCGATGGTCAGACGCGGCGACGAGGACTTTGCGGCAGTGGTCCGGTGGGTGCTCTATGGCCTCATGGAAGCCGAGGAATGCGGGGTCCGCCAATCCAACGTCACGCAACTGCGTGAATCCTCGCGCGAGCCGACCGTCATGCGCCTGCTGGGCAAGACGGACCACTACGGACCGATGCTGGGCTTGCATGACGACTGGCTCTACCGCGCCCTCCAAGCCGTCGGAAACTATGGCGAGATTTATGCACGCCACGTCGGCAGCGAAACGCCGCTGGGTTTGCCCCGCGGCAGAAACCAGTCCTGGATGGGCGGCGGCTTGGTCTTTTCCCCGCCATTTCGCTAGGCCGTCAGGCGGTTGTCGAGCTCGCCATCCGCCCGAAGGATGTCCGGGATCGCTCGGATCATGCGCTCGTCCACCGCCTGCTGCCGCACTTCGCGGTCCACCTCCACGAGTCGATCAAACTCCACAAGCGTGTGATTCACCCGCAGCCGCAGCTTCTGCTCCTGGGCATCCAGGCCGCTCGGGCCTTGCCCCTTCACCTCGTGCGGAAGGCACAGCCAGCCGTCGACCAGACGCTCCACTACAAAACGTCGATGCTCGATGCGCGCGAGTGAAGCCAGGACACCCTCCGCTTGAACAGCAGCCTGCACCCTTTTCAAGAAGAGTTCACGCACATCTGCAGACCCGCGCAAATCTTCGCGCCAGTCCGCCGGCCAATCCTGCGTCGGGTCCAAACCCCTTTCCGCCACCAACCAGTCGATCTTCACGTCAATATGATCCGCCGCCATGCGGTCTGACCAGCGATAGGCATGACCCTGCCAGCGATCCCAGTTCTGCTTGGCCTGCAGCAGAAGTTCTTTGCGACTCAGCGACAGATCGCCCGGCGATGCGAGCTGATAGCACCGGTTCACGAGCATGGCGCGCCAATCCATACTGGCACCGGGATACGATTCAGCAGGCGTCAGACAAGCCTCGAACAGCTGGACCGCGTGCACCTCCTCCAGTCCATTCAGGGCATCGATCAGCACACACCCCGGATTCGGATCCTGCAGGCAAACCGTGATCGGCAGGAGGGGTGAGCCCCCCCGGCGACTCACCTCTCGCAGCGCCGCGGCCTGTAGGCCGGTGCCGACAGACTGGATGTCATCGCGGCAGGCGACGTACACGGCGTCAAAGGGTTGCCCGGCGCCCTCGTCACCGTCTGTTGTCTGCCACGCGGTCCAGACATCCGGCGCCATCGAAGTCTCTTCACACTCGTGAAAGCTCAGTCGAATGAGCGGAAACAACTCCGCCTGCGCCTGACCTTGCCCACTCATGGAAACCAAAACCGGATACAAGGCGGCACACTGCTCCTGGAGCCGATTCGCGTGGGTGCCCGCCACCGTGACACGCACGCACTCGTGTGGAGACTCACTGAACACGAAGTGACGCGCCGCCTGCACCACCAATGCCAAGGTCAGATCACTGCACCCCAGGATCAAAAGGTGCAGCGAAGGCTGAACTCGGGAACGCAAACGTGGCGGGCGATTCCGGAACACCGCCCGGGCCGCCAGCCGGTTGACATCGAAAAGGTCCACGTCACAGCCGACCTTGTCCTTGATGCGCTTCAACAAATCCCAGCCCACCCGCATCAGGCGCGGATCGCTCACATGGACCAGAAGCTTGGGATGGTTCGACTGTCCGGCGAGAAGCGTCAACACATGCCGGGCCACCTCGATGTTGCGCCGGTCATCGCCCGTCGCAATCCAGATGCACGCCGAACCCCGCACTCCCAGCTTTGCGAGGTCCTGGATGTCCAAGGCATCGTATTGGCCAAAATCGACGTCCGTCCTGTCTGGATCTAGAGCCTTTACGGCTTGGCAAGAACCGTTCAGATCCGCGACGTATGTCCTCCGTCGCAGCCGCTGCAGGAGACCACTCGCCACCCATCCACCCCCCAACATCAGGTTCGGTGCAGGCCGCCACATCTGCCAGACCTTGCATGCCCATTCGAGCAGTTCGTCTTTGAAGGCCAATATTGCCGCGGCCGACAACAACAGCGGAGCGGCCAGCAGTGCCACCTTCAGCCACGACGAATGGGAGGACGAAGGGGCCACATTTCCAAGAAACGCCTGAACCGTGAATAACGTTGCGTCCAGAGCCTGCGTGAAGCCACTCACCGACACCTCCGATTGCTCCGGGCTTGGAAGGCACAAATAGGTTGGTGCCTGATCCGGAAATACCGTGCTGGCCGCGCGGCCTGCATCCAAATCGGCGTTGTCCGACGTCGGCTGACATGCCCATGACTCCGGCCCCGGCTTGGTATAGAAGAACATTCCGCCAAGGGCCACCAGCGTCACGAAAATAAGCGGCAGCAACAGGCCCAAGCCGACGCCGCCGCTTTGATCGCTCGCTCGCAACGTCGTCGCGGTGGCGCGAGACGGCGCCGTCTCCTGTCTTTTGTAGAGGGAATCAAACAATTCGGCGGCCACAATTCCCAACTCTCCCGGCGCGTACTGCACCAGCCAATCCCCGGATCGACCTTCGAGAGCGCCTCGTTGTCCCGACAGCTCGACACGCGTGGTCGTCGCCAGTTCCTTTCCCCAATACACTCGCGGCCTCTTCATGTAGCGCAGACCCGTCTGTCCCTGTACAGACGTCACCGCCTCATATGCCGCCTCGAAGCGATCCCGGCGCACGGGCCACCGCTCAGCATCCTCGCCCGAAAGCAAGGCATCTCCGACTTGGTAAACCACCGGCCCCTCCCGCGTCAAAAGTGTTCCGGCTTTCCCCGCAAACTCGACGGTCACTTGCCGAGGTCTGGCTTCAATCCCAAAAGCCAACGGGTCTTGCCTCAAATCCACCACCTCGCCATCGACACGATCCATTTGGGCCTGGGGCTCGCTCATGACATCTGCGCTACTTGGCGGAAAGGTCCAACTTGACTTCATACGAAGTCAGCTTTTGCAGCCGCTCCTTCGAGGCGGGGTGTGACGGATATGCCAGGCAACTGTCTCCGCCGGTGGAGGGCACAGACAGCAACGACGGTGTCCTGAGGTAAGCGCTGAAACCCCTGACCGCGCTGTAGTCCCGCTTGGATGACTCGCTGAACTGCTTGAGCAAAAGCGCACCACACACGTCGGCTTCAAACTCCTGGTTGTGCTCAATCACCTTGAATGCATCAGCCGTCTTGCAAGTGTGGTTCACCATCGAGGCTACGGACTCACTCGAGAACTTGAACATCTCGAACGGATTCTTGAGGCGATCGAATCCGCTGCGCGTGCTGCCCACCAGTTCCTTGAACTGGTTGAGCGCCGTGATGGAATCCACCAGCCGCAGTTGTGTCATCTTGGTCATGTGCCGACGCAGCGCATGCGAAAACTCGTGGGAAATCATGAACGCAATGATCTGGTCCGCTTGCGGAGAATCGCGCAGGGCAGTCAACATCCCACTGGGGACGATCAACAAGCCTCCCGCCAGCATGGCTGGCTTTGTGTTAGACACGTCCTGAACGATGTGCAACTCAAACTCGGTGTCTGACCTAACCTCTTCCTTGGCAAATTTCTTCATGCTCTCAAATGCAGGTTTGACCACCTCTTCGATGAGCCGAATTTCCTTTTTTGCTCGGGTCGGCGGGGTGTACTCCACGTACTGGTGATGCTTGAAATACGCCTCCCCCACCATGCGCTCTACGGACTGAGGCATCCAGTTCGTGTTGCGCGAGAGCTCACGAAACAGCGGCTTGAACTCACGCATTTGCTTTTTCAGCTCGCCATCGGGCTTGATGCGGTTGGCCAAGTACATGCCTGCAAAATTGGCGACCAGCTGGGAATAGATCTCGGCCATCTCTCCATATGAAGCATCCGAGGTGGCGCTGCACGCATCCGGATTGGAGCGCAGCAACAGCTTCTGGACCTCCTCAGGCGACTGCGTGAAGTCCGGACTGATGCTGTTCTTGCTGGCGTCGCCCGACTGCGCCGAGTTGAGCTTGATCGCTTTCTTGGAAGCCGGAAGTGCACTGTCGGGGGCCGTGGTCACACCGAAAAACTTGCCGCCTGTCGACGGCGCAGACCGCTCCATCAGTGCGTCCTCGGAGCTCTTCGTGCCGAGCGAGCCGGGCACCAGCTTGCCAACAGCCGTCACTGTCTTCTGCGCGCTTGCTGTCAAGTCCTGGATCGCTGGCGAACCGCAGCCATTCAGCACCAACGACACGACCAGCATGCCCAGCAAGGGCCCTCCCCATTTTTGGCCTCGATTCACGGTCATTCCCCCTTGGCTGACATCATTTCGGACAAGGCATTCACACCCAGTTCGTTTTCTTGGAACAGCACGGCGCGCCGCACCGAGACTTCAGCAGGCGATCCTCCTGTGCCTGAGAGCGCCCCCAGTTCGCGCAGAACGTCTGTCACGTCGTCGGCCCCCAGCACAGTCAGGGTGACCGACTTGCCCCCTTGGGCCAGTTGCAGAGGCCCCGGCTTGAGCTTGTCGACCGGGAAGTCCACGACGCCCTGTACCGGCGCCATGTCCACCACCCAGCCACTCTGTGAAAAGCGAATGGCTTGTTCCGGATTCAGCCCATGCAACCGGAGATGGAGCTTCAGGCCTGGCACGGCCACCACATCGCCTTGCACTGGCAGCGCCCCGTTTGCACCGTCGAAGCCTGAAAGACCTGCGGTCGAGGCACGCTTACCCTGTGCAAAAGCCATTGCAGCGGCAAGAAACGAGCGAGAGGGCCAGATGTCCACCAAGGGCCTCTTCTCGACTGCCGAAATCTGGCTCTGGATGCTGCTGGCGGTGCCCACCCTGGAACGCAAGGTGACCCCATCGCCAACGCTGTAGATCACTTCCACCTCGCCCTGCTTCACCTGCCCCTGACAGGGTCTCAGGACGCTGAAGCGCGGATCGGCTTCCTCGATGCGGCCCGCCGTGACCCGATCTTTCATCTTGCTGCCGATCAGGCAGCTGTTTTCGGTCGGAGCGGCCTGGGCGCCCCCGAAACCCAGCACCAACACGCCCCACAAGGCCAACTTCTTGCCATCCATTTCTATACCCCCTAGTCCATCAGCAGAATCGATCCACCCGCCACCAATACCAGCACCTCAAGCATCACCACCACCATCCGCGCGATGGCCGAGGAGCGGTCACGCCGCTCACGGATGGCCAGCCACAACGAACGGATCGAGCGCCACTCGACCCCACCGTTGAGCAGCACCTCGTAGCCGGTGAGCAGGCTGCGCAGCGCCGTGAACGTCACCGCCAGCGTGGCAAACGTGGCCACGTACATGAGCCGCGGCTCCAGGGCTGCGGCAGCGGCCCAGAGCAGCAGATGCCCGACGGTGAGCGCCAGGATTCCGGCATAGATGGCCACCCGGCGTTTGAACTTGAGGTGGCGAGCCAGAGCGACCCACAACAACATGAGCCCCGCAGACGTCAGCAAGCTGCTGCTCACCACCGCCACCAGCAATTCGGGCACGGACCGAAACGGCATCCCCCCGGACGCCTGATGAGCCACGAAGGACTCCACATGCACCCCTGGGGTCCCGTCGACCATCACATGCTGGTCAAACGATCCCACCGAATACCGGCCATGACGGCCGTAGTGCGTTCCGACAATCAGCATGCGGTTGGGCACGATGTCATCGGCGTTGTCCAGGCCCCAGCTGAGCGTGTAGTTCGTGATCCCCGTCGGCACGATCACATCGGACGGGTCGAATTCGCTCAGCACATGATGGCGCTCGTTGTCCTTGCACGAATTCACCTCTTCCCGCGAGGCCGGACACACACAGTTGTGCACACCCTCGCCCACGAAGGGTGTTCGCCCGGCAGCAATGTCGCCCATGACGGCGCCAAACTCGTAGCGTCCTCGCTTGAGCCGCAACACCTTGGGGTCCAAATCGGGGCTGGAAAAAGTAACCCGTGAAGTGGACGGCGACGCCCCTCGCAACCGCTGCACCCATGCGTAGTCATCCGGTGCGGGGGCCCCCCCTTTGAGGCTGGACGGGCACACCAGCACCACCGGGCGACAGTTCGACAAGTCGAGCAGCGCCTTCGCCAGCGCCTCGGTCTTGCTGCTCTGACGCATGCCAGCCCCGGGGCCAAGGTCGATGTAAAAGCCCACGGGCGCATCCGTGCGGCCGCACATGCCCCCCACCTTCGAGGCGTCGTGCAGGCGATCCACGACAATGGTCAGAACCTCCGGGTTCAGCGGCGTACGCCACGCAAACAGTTCGGCGTACTCCGCATCGTCCACCGAGATGTAAGCCACGCCTTCCGGAGAAAAGGCGGCATGCCGGCTCATGTGGGGCTGCAACACCACGGCGTACGCATCCTGGAAGACCCGCAGCAGCCCACCCACGTCGAGGCACGCCACCAGTGCAAGCGCCACCAGGCTGACCCACAGCGCCTGCCCCATCAAACGCGCCAGCGGACTCTGGACATGCAGCCGATCGCGGATCTGCACGATGAGCCGGTTGATCTGGTCCTCCAGCGAAATCGTGGCTTGCAACCTTTCGAAATGCAGGTCCGTCACGAACTGCAAATCGGGAGGCAGCTCTTGTGTCGAGGGCACCTCCGTCGAATCGATGGCAATCGGCACAATGAGCTTGTCCAGCGAACGCGCCTTGACCAGCTCGAAACGCACCGGATCGTCCTCGTCACAGATTCGGCACGTGCCATCTTCGCGGTTCCCCAGCCACGACTCGCCATGGACCAGCACCACCACGTCCGAGCGATACAGCTCGCGTTCGAGGCGAGCCTTCCAGTCCTCGCCCGCGTGGATCTCATGCGTATCCAGGAACACGTTGGCCGATCCGTACTCGACACACAGCCGGTCACGCAGATGGGCGATCGCCCAAGCGTTTTCCTTGCGACGGTATGAAATGAAGATCCGCCGTCGCATCGTGGTCACTGCCGGGTGGGAGAGGGTTCGCTGTCCCTCGTCTGGAAGATCTGCCGCAGCGCATCCGACAGCGGCAACCCAAGCACCAGCGAAGCAGGTCCGGCATCCGCCTGGCCACCCGGCCTGTAGGCTGGAATCGCGGACTGGAACCACTGCTCGTAGAGGCGCTCCATCTCACCACTGCGGTACATCTCGGTCATGGCTGCACTGAACGCCTCCCCGAACGCCTTGTCGCTCTTGCGGAACATGATTCCGTAGTGCTCGATGGCCCCCGGATGGATCGTGCCTCGAAGCACTTCGAACCTCTCGCGCACAGCCGGGGGGGCTGCCGCCAGCTGGCCTCTCAACAGCGCCTCGTCCATCACAAAAGCCACCGCGTCCGGGCTGTTGACCAGCTGCTGAAATGAATCCTCGTGCGTCAGCCCGTACTTGGTCGGCCCTGCAAAACACCAGAGCCCCTTGATGGCATTGAACATTCT
>CAYYCN010000040.1:0-25733 GCA_964470355.1 uncultured Sphaerotilus sp. | reverse complement strand
TTCAACGCTTTTCTGATCCTCGGCGATGACAGCGTTTTGTTAGCCGCTCTAAGGGGGAGACACCCATGAACATCTGGAAGAACTGGCGCATCGCCACCCGCATGACCCTGAGCTTCGGCCTGGTCATCGCGGTGATGGTGATGGCCATGGTGTGGAACCTGCACGGACTGCAGGATGTCCAGCAGCAGGCCCGATCGCTGACACAGGAACAGGCCGAGCGCATGGCCCTGGCCAATGAATGGCGTGAAAACATCAAGGTCAACAGCACGCGCGCGGTGGCGGTGGCGCTGAGCCGCAACCCGCGGGTGGGCGCCGAATTTGAGCCCCTCATGAAGGCGGTCACCGAGCGCACTTCCGTGATTCAGAAGCGTTATGCCGAGTTGGAGACGTCACCGGACGGGCTGGCGGTTCAGGCCGATCTGGCGGAGGTGCGCACGCGATACCTCCAAGCCCGCGGCGCCTTGCTCGATGCCGCGGGCGAGGACGCGCTCCAGAGGCTTGGGGCCGAGGAGGTGGATCGGCGGGTGTCGGCTTTCCTGCAGGTCATTTCCGACTACACCCAGGTGTCCAATCGGCTGGTGAGCCAGCAAGACGAGCGTGCCAAGGTCAGCGCCGCCCAGATCCACGACCAGATCCGTTCGGCCGAAATCGTGTCGGTGGCCGGGCTGGTCGTGAGCGCCGCCCTGGCCTTGTGCATGGGCTGGCTGCTGCAACGCAGCGTGGTCGAGCCAGTGGTGCGCGCCCAGCAGGCGGCGCAACGCATCGCCGCGGGCGACCTGTCGACCCGCATCGAGGCCGATGCCCAGGACGAGGCCGGTGCGCTGGTGTCCTCCCTGGCGGCGATGCAGCAGTCGCTGGCGCGCATCGTCGGCGAAATCCGCCACGCCTCGGACTCGATCGGCGTGGCCAGCACCGAAGTGGCTTCGGGTAACCAAGACCTGAGCCAGCGCACCGAGCAGACGGCCAGCAACCTTCAGCAAGCGGCTTCGTCGCTCGACCAACTCACCAGCACCGTGCGCCAGAGTGCGGAGGCTGCCACCCAGGCCAACCAGCTGGCGATGTCGGCGTCCAGCACCGCCACACGCGGCGGGGAAGTGGTGTCTCAGGTCGTGAGCACCATGGAAGAGATCAACGCCAGTTCGCGCAAGATCGCCGACATCATCGGGGTGATCGACGGGATCGCGTTCCAGACCAACATCCTGGCGCTGAATGCCGCCGTGGAAGCGGCTCGCGCCGGTGAACAGGGCCGTGGTTTTGCCGTCGTGGCTGGTGAGGTGCGCAATCTGGCCCAGCGCAGCGCGGATGCGGCCCGCGAGATCAAGAGCCTGATCGGGGCGTCGGTGGAACGTGTCGAGAGTGGCGCCCGCCTGGTCCAGGACGCCGGCCAGACCATGCAGGAGATCGTGTCCAGTGTCCAGCGTGTGACCGACATCATCGGCGACATCACGGCGGCTTCCAGCGAACAGTCTGCCGGCATCCAGCATGTCAACGGTGCGGTGGGCCAACTGGACCAGATGACCCAGCAGAACGCCGCGCTGGTGGAGCAGAGCGCCGCCGCCGCCGAGTCCATGCGCGATCAGGCCCGCCGCCTGACGGAGATGGTGGGGGCGTTCCGGACCTGAGCGAGAAGGGGCGCGATCGCAACGCCGATCGGCAGCCCCCGGGCACGGACGTGGCCGCCATCGGCACGAACGGCCTGACCCTGATGCCGCGACGGCGGCCTCAGTCGGGCAGCGGGGTCAGCCCGTGCCTTCGCCGCGCCCGCGCGCAGGCCTCGTCTCCGCGACCCAGTGGGGCCAAGGCGCCAAATTCCCGGCAAGGGCCAGGGCGCCATTCATAGATGCCACAGGACGCGTTTTCGCCCACGCGCCCCGCGAGCGCCGCACACCTCGGACTGGCATGGTCGGTGCCTCGCATGCGGACCATCGAGCCGGTCACGGAAACCGTCAACCCATCGGGGACGGCGCCGCCTTCGCTCAGCAGTTCCCCGCAGGAAAAGTCCACGCGGAAACTGGCACAGCAGGCGCCGCAGCCGATGCAGGGGTTGGATGCACCAGGGGTCGTCGACGTCGGCATGAAGGGCTTGCAGCGACGGAGGGCCGGACTCAGCCCAGCCGCGCTTGGTGACGCGCGATCTGCGCACGCACCTGCGCCGGCGCGGTGCCGCCCAGCGTGTTGCGCGCATTGAGCGAACCCGACAGCGTCAGGGCCTCGTGCACGTCGGCCGTGATGCGGGCGTCGTAGCCCTGCAGGGTTTCCAGCGGCAGCTCGGACAGGTCCTGGCCCAGGGCGATCGCGTCCTTGACGGCGTGTGCCACCACCTCGTGCGCATCGCGGAAGGGCAGGCCCTTCTTCACCAGATAGTCGGCCAGGTCGGTGGCGGTGGCGTAGCCGCGCAGGGCAGCGCGCTCCATTGCATCGGCCTTGACCGTCAGGCCACCCGAGCGGGTGCCGTCGGCGGCCACTTCACCGCCGATCATCTCGGCCATGATGCGCAGCGTGTCCTTGACGGTGTCCACCGTGTCGAACAGCGGCTCCTTGTCTTCCTGGTTGTCCTTGTTGTAGGCCAGCGGCTGGCCCTTCATCAAGGTGATGAGGCCCATCAGGTGACCGACCACACGGCCGCTCTTGCCGCGCGCCAGCTCGGCCACGTCGGGGTTGCGCTTCTGCGGCATGATCGACGAGCCGGTGCAGTAGCGGTCGCTCAGGTTGATGAAGCCGAAGTTCTGGCTCATCCACACCACGATCTCCTCGGCCAGGCGCGAGACGTGAATCATGACCAGCGAGGCGAAGCTGGTGAACTCGATGGCAAAGTCGCGGTCGCTGACGGCGTCCAGGCTGTTCTGGCAGATGGCGGGTTCGCCGCTGGTGTCGACCATGCCCAGGGCGCGGGCGACACGGGCGCGGTCCAGCGGGTAGCTGGTGCCGGCCAGGGCGGCCGAGCCCAGCGGCAGGCGGTTCACGCGCTTGCGCAGGTCGGCCAAGCGCTCGGCGTCGCGGGCGAACATTTCCACGTAGGCGAGCAGGTGGTGCGCAAAGCTCACCGGCTGCGCGACCTGCAGGTGAGTGAAGCCCGGCAGGATGACGTCGACGTTCTGCTCGGCCACGTGGACCAGTGCGCGCTGCATGTCGGCCAGCAGCTCGGCCGTCTGGTCGATCTCGCCGCGCAGCCACAGGCGCACGTCGGTGGCGACCTGGTCGTTGCGCGAGCGGCCGGTGTGCAGGCGCTTGCCGGCGTCGCCGACCAGGGTGGTCAGGCGGGCCTCGATGTTGAGGTGCACGTCTTCGAGTTCGAGCTTCCACTCGAAGGTGCCGGCCTCGATCTCACTGCGGATCTGGGCCATGCCGCGCTGGATGTCGGCCAGGTCCTGAGCGCCGATGATGCCTTGTGCGGCCAGCATGTCGGCGTGCGCCAGCGAGCCCTCGATGTCGGCCGCCCACATGCGCTTGTCGAAGAAGACGCTGGAGGTGTAGCGCTTCACGAGCTCGCTCATCGGCTCGGAAAACAGGGCGGACCAGGCTTGCGACTTCTTGTCGAGTTGATGGGTGCTCATGCGGGGCGGACGGTTAGGCACAAAACCCTCGATTGTAGAGACGCCCCACCCTGGATGTCAGGCGGCCTGGGCCTTCATCAGCTCTGCCAGCCGGTAGCACAGCGCCACCAGCGTGAGTCCGCTGTTGCAGATGCCGTCGGCGCGCAGCAGCGAGGCATCGCAGACGAACACGTCGTTCATGTCCTTGACGGCGAAGAAGTCCAGGCTCAACTCGCCCGGATCGTTCAGGAATCGGTAGGAGCCGCCCGAGTGGTGGGCGGCGGTGCGGAACTCCCAGTCCTTCGGGTCGATCCGGCGCTGTTCGACGATGTCGGCGCCGAACTCGTCGAAGAAGCGTTCCAGTGCCCATTCGTAGGCTCGGCGCTCCTGGTCGGTGATCTTCCAGTTGAGGAAGGGCTTCTTGCCGGGCTTCACGTCCAGGCCGCGTTCTTCGACGGGCAACTGCTCGCCCAGCAGCAGCAGCGAGTAGTAGTCGCCCTGGAAGCCGGACTTGGTCTTGAACAGCACGGCCTCGCGGATCGCCTCCAGGTTCATCAGCAGCTTGAAGATCTTGCTGGGCGAGAAGGGCTGGTTGCGCAGGTCCGAAAGGATGAAGCGCGCCGGGCCGAGCAGCGACTTGAGCTTGAGGTTCAGGGCCGGACGCACGTAGAGTACGGTCTTGACGTCGTCCTTCTCGTAGACCAGACCGGTGCGCACCTCGGTGTGGGCCGTGTTGGAGCACGAGACGGTCTTGATCCGGCTGTCGGGCTTGAGGCGAATCTTGGCCACGTAGGCCATCGGGTGATCGTGGTAGCCCGGGCAGAACATCGGGCCGGTGCTGACCGAGCGGGCCAGCAGGGCGGGCGTTGACAGGCCTCCGGCGCTGGCGAACAGGAAGTCGGCTTCGATGCGCTTCTCGCCTTCCGGGGTGGTGACGAGGGCGTGCCCGGGCTGACCGCCCTTGGGGGCCACGAGCTTGCTCACGTGGCCGTAGACGACACGAATCTCCGCACCCGGATGCCGCTCGTGGGCCAGCTTCCACATGTTGGCCCGCTCGCGCGGCAGCACCATGTGGGCGGCGGTGCAGTCGCCGCCTTCGATCTGCTTGTTGAAGTCGCGGCGTGCGTGGCACTGCGCGATCTCGTCGGGCGGGAGGAACAGCTCCCAGGCCTTCGAGTAATAGGGCTCCAGCGCGCCCGAGCGGATGCCGGCCTTGCGCAGGTCGTCAGGCGTGAACTCGATGAGCGCGTTGTGCCAGTAGTTGGTCGTGCCCCCCAGGCCGACGCCGCGGTTGATGGAGCCGTTGACCTCGCCCGTGTCGCAGTCGATGTCCGTGAACAGCGGGCGGGCGGTTTCGCTCTGCTCGATGACGGTGACGTCGAAGGCGTCGCGCAGCAGGGTGCTCAGCAGGGAGCCGCAAAGACCGGCTCCCACGATGACGACGCGCTTTTTCATGCTCGGGGTTCCGGTGCGACGAGGAGGTGAGGGTGGTCTTTCAAGGCGATGGACAGCACGCGGGCCACGCGGGCGTCCCAGCTCAGCTCGGAGACGGTGTCCATGCGTTTTTTCACCTCGGTGGGGTCGTCGCTGGTGGCGATGGCGTGCGCCAGGCCGGCCTCGAATTCCTCGGCGGAGCGCGCGATGCAGATGTCGCCCTCAAAGCGGTCGATCTCGGGGATGCTGACCGACACCACGGGCTTGCCCATGGCCAGGTACTCGCGCAGCTTCAGCGGGTTGATGTGCTGCACGTGGTGCGACATGCGGTACGGAATGACGGTGGCTGCAAACTGCGCACCGTACTCCGGCAGGCGGTCGTAGGGTTTCTTGCCCAGGAAGTGCAGGTTCGGCAGTTGCGGCAGCTCTTCTTCAGGGAAGCCGACGCGGCCGACGAACACGAAGTGCCAGTCCGGCCGACGGCGGGCGATGTCCGCGATCATGTCCGTGTCGATCCAGCGGTTGACGAGGCCGAAGTAGCCGATGAGCGGCTTGGGCAGGTGGGCGATGTCCTCGGGCGCCGACAGGTCCTTGGATTGGGCCTGGGCGAAGTGGTCCACGTCCACGCCGTGCGGGGCATAGTGCGTGTTCGGGTTGAGCGTGAGCTTGTGGGGGGTCAGCGTCTCGGAGGTGACGAAGACCGTCTTGGCGCGGCGGGTGGTCTCGTCGTCCAGGCGCTGGACCGATTCGGTGTCGACGCCGGGGAAGGCGGCGTAGTCGTCGGTGCAGTAGTAGACCGAGGTGGCCTCGCCCAGCGTGCCGAACAGGCCCGGCACGTGCGGCATGGTGGACCAGACGATGCGGTCCTTCAGGCCGTGGCGCCAGATCACCGCGCGCACCGTGAACCAGGTCAGGAAGGCGTTCAGGCGGCGCACCAGGGCGAAGCGGTGCATCGGGATCTGCAGCAGCGTCATCACCTGGATGCCCGGCTCCACCTGCTGCGGGCCGGCGAAGAAGCGACGCAGCGCGCGCACGATCTTCATCAGGTCGCGGCCGGAGCCCGACGGCGCGCGGATGCCCGGGCACTCGACGTAGAACAGGTCGTAGCGCTGCGCCAGGCGCCGGGCCACGTGGTGGCTGGAGGTGCGGTTTTCGGCAAACCAGTCGTTGCCGAAATACAAGACGGAAGGTCGCTTTTCGCCTGAAGACTTCAAGAGAGCACCTGATTCATGGCAGGGAGGGGCCGGGGGGGCGGAGTCGCGCGCAGTGGGCTGGCCACGGAACGCAGGCAACAGCCGAGAGCAGACGCGGGGTCCAAGAGGATGCGCGTGAATCTCGAGGGAATGCCGGCTAATGAAACCATTATGTGAGCATTCCCCTGGGCAGGAAGCTCAGGCGCGCGATTGGAGGCGTTGTTCCCGCCTTTGGTCACACGACTGAGGGGGGCGTCATGACATTCGGGACCGGCTCCAGAGCTGGTTGCTGAGATAGGTGTAGCCGTACCAGCGCATGTTCAGGGTGCGGAGCAACAGGTCGACCGGGCGCAGCAGGCAGGGCCTGCTCGACATCGCGGCCATCAGTTGGCCGTACAGGGCGTAGAGCAGGCGCTCGCCGGCATGGGCAAACGGTCGCTCCACCCGACGCAGCAGGTGCGCGCGCCGACCCTGGTCCACTGGCCACGTGGGGGCGAGCATGAATTGGGCGATCTCGTCGAGGGTGGTGGCCGCGTTGACGCCCCCGGGGAGTTCGTTTTCCGACTCCACGACCAGACCCAGCGTGAGCACCTTGCCGTTGGGCAACTGCGCGGCTTCGTCCTCGGCTTGTTTCTTGGCCCTGGGGTAGGCGTAGCAGCGGGTCAGCGGCGAGATGATGGTCGATGAGGAGGTGATGTAGACGATTTCCGCCACGCCGGCTTGCCTCAGGTGCGCGAGCAGGGCGCTGTTTTCACTGGGCACGGTGGAGTAGGCGAACACCCACACCCGATCGTCGGGCGTGAAGGTGAAGGCGGAGAGGTCGGCGTGCCCGATGGCGTGCTGGAAACGCGTGGCCATGCCGGTTTTGCGGCTCAGGGCTTTCCAGATCTTGGCGCTGCGGCCAAGGACGATCTCACGCATGAGGGCTCCCTGAAGGTAGTGGTGTGTTCCCGTCCATATCGGACGAAGGGGCGGGGACTTCCAGTGGGTGCCGTCGCGCAAAGCGGTCGGAGTTCCTGGATGTGGGCCCCGTGTCACGGGGTGCGGTGACCCGCAACGGCACAATGTGTAACACTCTGTGAATTGTCTCCCGCGCGGTGGGGAGCGTCCAGTCCGCAAGCAGGTGGAGGGTCCGTGACTTTAGAGGGGTTCCGTCGGCGCTCGACTGCACGAGGTGCGCCATGTTGCCTTATGGTTGCGGGTTTGCTTGCTGGCGTCACGGCCCGTGAATCGCCTGTTGCTGCCTTTTTGCGACCCCCACAGAACATGAAGCCTTTCACGAGAGGCCGACCAGAATGACCAAAGCGTTTGGAGCCTCCAAGCTCGCACGGGCCGCTGTCTTGATGACGGGGTCCACTTATGTCGCTTATGCGGCAGGGTTGGTGGCCAGCACCATCGTGGCGCGGGTGCTGGGGCCGGCCGACTACGGGCGATATGCCTACGTGCTGTGGCTGTCGTCGGTGTTGGTCATTCTGATGAACAACGGGCTGACGACGTCCTCGATCCGTTTTGTGTCGGAGTTTCTGGGGCGCAACCAACCCTGGGCAGCCACGGCTCTGGTGCGCCGGTTTGCCTGGTGGCAGGTCTTCACGGCGCTGGTGGCCGGGGGCGGATTCCTGCTGGTGCTGCCGTGGCTGCAGCCCACGGGATGGACGTCCCACCTGTTCCTGTTTGCCGCGGTGACGCTGCTGGCCTCCTGGGGCAAGGCGGCCTACTTGTTCCGCGTGTCGGTGGCCAAGGGTTGTGGTCAGTTCGGCATGGAGGCCTTGAGTGTCACCATCGCGGCGCTGCTCAGCCTGATTGGCGTGGCGGTGCTGGCCGTCACCGGAGCCGGGCTCAACGAGATGCTCTACCTGTTTGTGGGCATCAACCTGTCCCAGTGGCCGATGCTGTGGTGGCTGCTCAAGCGCAATGGACTGGCCTTGCCCCCGCTGGAAGAGGGCAAGGTACTGGACGCGGATGTTCAGCGCCAGGTGCGGGATCACCTGCTGTGGACCGTGGCGTTGACGCTGGTGGCGGCGTTCAGCAACAAGTCGGTCGAGACCTTCTTGCTCAATCGTCACGCAGGTGCCGAAATCGTGGGTTTCTTCGCTGTGGCGGCGGCCCTGACGCGTGGTGGGGTGGACCTTCTGTCTTCGGGACTGAACTCCATCCTGATGCCCACGATGGCACACGGCTTTGGCCAGGGTGGGACCCAGCGGGTGGGCGAGATCACCGCAGAGGCGGTGCGGATGTTCCATTTCCTGGGCATGCTGCTCGCGGGGGTCGGCCTGATGTGGGCCCAGCCGGTGGTCTTGCTGATGTATGGCGCCAAGTACGCCCCGGCGGCCTCGGCTCTCGAGGTCATGGTGGTGGTGGGCGGGGTGACCCTGAGCAATGGAGCCCTTGGGGCGCTGTTGTCGACCACCGGCAACCAACGCATGCGCACGGCGGTGCTGGTGAGTTCCTTGGTGATTTCCGGGGCCATCGCGCTGGCGCTGGTGCCGACCTGGGGTCTGGTCGGGGCTCTGGTGTCCCACGCCGTGTCGACGCTGGTGGTGCTGGCACTCACACTGGTGATCATCCAGCGCAGCCTGGGCATTTCGCTGCCGTGGTCGTCCCTGGTGCGCATGTCCCTGGCGGCGGTGCTGTCCGCGGCCGGGGTGTGGGTGGCTCTCCAGAGTTTGGACAACGTCTGGGCCCGCTGGGCGGGGGGACTGGTGTTTGTTCCGCTGTACCTGTGGCTCACGGTGCGCCTGCGGGTGTGGAACGCGCGTGACGTGGCACTCGTGGCCCGGTACGAATCGAAGCTGCCGTTCCTGAGGCCGGTGTTGGCCTACATGGCCCGCTGGGCGAACTGAATCTTTCTCCTGGCGGTTTTGTCATGCGAATTCTTCATGTGGTGGTGTGCCTGGACATCGGTGGGCTGGAGCGGGTCGTGACCGATCTGGCCCTGGCTCAGCTGCGGCAGGGGCATCAGGTCCGCTTTTTCTCGCTCCATCCCACCGGCGGGTTTCGGCCCGAGCTGGAGGCCGCAGGCATTGCGGTGGAGCAGGGCGCCAAGAAGGGCGGACTGGACCTGGACACGATCCGTGCGATCCGTCGGCAAGTTCAGGCGCACGACATCGACGTGGTGCACACCCACAGTTTCATGCCGAACTACTACGCCGCGGCTGCGTTGGTGGGGATCGGGCGCCGTGTGGCGCTGGTCGGCACGGTGCATGACATGGGCACGCGTTTGTCGAACCGCCAACTGCGCTGGCTGTATCGGGCCTCCATCGTGCGCACCGACCGGGTGGCGATGGTGGGCTCCCAGGTGCACGATCGTTTTGTCGGCCAAGGCTGGGTGCCAGCGCGCAAGGCCGTGACTGTTCTCAACGGCATTCCTCTGGAGCGGTTTCGGCCGACGCCGGAGCGTCGCCGGGCGGCCCGCCAGGCGCTGGGCTACTCCGACCAGACCTTGCTCATCGGGGCCGTCGGCCGGCTGGTGCACGAGAAAAACCACCATGCCCTGCTGGCGGTGATGCCGGGGCTGTTGCAGCGCTGGCCGCAACTCCAGGCGGTGGTGATCGGCGGTGGCGCCTTGGCTGAGGATCTGGCGCAGGACGTGCGACGCAGAGGGCTCCAGGACGCCGTCAGGTTGACGGGTCCCATGCAGGGGATTTCCGACCTGCTGCCGGCGTTTGACGTGTTTGCCATGCCGTCGCGCACGGAAGGGCTGTCGATCGCCTTGCTGGAGGCCTGTGCCACCGGATTGCCGATCGTGGCGACTTCCGTGGGGGGCAATCCCGAGATCATCCGCGACGGAGAGACCGGCCTGCTGCTGCCTTCCGAGGACCTTCCCGCCCTGGAAGCCGCGCTTGCGCGGATGTTGGGGGACGAGGCCTTGCGTGTCTGTTGCGGGCAGGCGGCCCAACGTTGGGTGGCCGATCACGCCTCCATCGAGGCGGTCGGGCGCTCGTACGATGACTTGTACGCCGCCGCCCTGGCGCCGCGCTGAGCCGGCGGCTCAGCGGCTGGTGCGGCCCCAGGTGCCGCTGTAGCGGCCCGTGGCGTAGCGCCACGAGGCCACCAGGAAGGCCCAGTTCAGCGCAAACAGGAACGCCGCCAGCTTGATCACCTTGGGCAGGCTGTGGCCTGCGTTGATCATCCGCAGCGCCAGGGCCGACCCGGCATAGCCCAGGACCTGGGCCAGGGTGGCCAGCTGCCATCCGGTGGAGCCGATGGCCAGCACCGACGAGGCCGCCAGGGCGACGATCAGCAGGTGAGGGGCCACCCAGCGCAATACCTTGTGTGAGACGTAGGCGAAGCGCGTGGCCCAGCGCGTGCGCAGCAGGTACTGCGGGTGACGCATCAGTGCCTGGAAGTTGCCGATGCCGATGCGCACGCGGCGACGGAATTCCTCGTCGATGCGTTCGGGCGTGTCTTCCTCGGCCCACGCGCGCGGCTCGTAGACCAGCTTGGCCCCTGTGGCCGCGACGTTCATCGCCACGACGAAGTCATCACAGATCGTGTCGGGCTGCAGCGGTGTCCACAGTTCGCGGCGGATGGCGTAGATGCCGCCGTTGGCCCCGAGCAGGGCACCCAGGCGCGACTCGAAAAATTTCAGGAATTGCTCGATGCGCCAGTACAGGCTGTCCTGGTTGTCGCCGTCGTTGCCCAGCAGGCGCAGTTCGCCGCTGACGCCGCCGACTTCAGGGTCATCGAACGCGCTGACCAGTCGGCGCAGGGCATCGGGGCGGAAAAAGGTGTTGGCGTCGGAAAACACCAGCAGGGCTTCTTGCGTGCGGCTCACCAAGTCGTTGAGCACGTTGGCCTTGCCGCGGTTCTGTTCGAAGGCGAGTGCGCAGATGCGAGGCTCGTGGGCGTAGCGCGCCAGGATTTCAGCCGTTCGGTCTTTGCTGCCATCGGAGCCGATGTACGCCACCAGCCGGTCGGCGGGATAGTCCAGCGAGAGCAGGTTCTGGATGCGCTGCTCGATGTGCCGTTCTTCGTTGTAGGCCGAGATGACCACGGCCACGTGAGGCCAGTCGTCCGTCGCGCGTTCGGATTTGCGGCGGTCGCGCTTGCGGAACACAAATGCGGCGTCCTTGGCGGCCTGGTTCAGGCCGGACACCACGAACAGCACCAGGGGATAGAGCACGTAGGTGTAGACCACCGCCAAGATGCCGCCGACGGCCACCACCGCCAGCGCGATGCGCCAGATGTCGTTCACGGCTCAGGTCCTCGGCTGGTAACCAGGGCGGGGAATCTCGAAGTCCCGGTACTCGTTCGGGTCGCCCTGCTGGCCGGCTTCGGCGGCCTTGATGATGTTGTACATCTCGCGGGCACTGACGTAGTGGAGCTTCCACTCCTTGCCGTCGTTGTAGGTCTTTTGCATGTACTCGTAGGCCTTGCGCATGCTCGAACCCAGCAGGGTGTCGAGATCGTGATCCTGCGTGCCGTGCGTGTGGATCTTGATGAAGATCCACTCCGGCTTGCCTTCGACGTGAATCCCGGTCTCGACCCAGTGGTCGATGCGTTCCGGCGTGACCGCCTGATGCGAGCGCACGTCCGAATTCTCGATGCGTGGAATCAGGCCGAACTTGCGGCTGTGGTTCATGAAGCCCAGGGGGCCCTGGATGATCATCAGATCACCCACCGGCTGGCCGCCCACCTTCACGCGCACGCCCTTGTCATGCGACTTGCACTGGTGGGGGTCGTCGGTGGCGTAGTAAATCTGGTTGATCGTGGACGTCTGGCAGCCGCTGGGGGCGGCCGGCAGCGTGAAGTCGGCGTAACAGCCCTCTTCGCGCAGGATGATCAGCTCGTTGTTCACGCCGCATCCGAAGCCCTCCGGGTGCGAGTTGTCCAACGCCCAGTTGCCGTGGATGAAGGACCAGCGGGCCTGGCCCGTCTTGGGGTCGATCGGCAGGGCGTCGTGGCGTTCGACCAGGATCTGGATGAAGTCGCGCAGGTTCTTGCGCAGACCGGCTTCGGTGTCCTTGTCGTGGTGCAGGTGGATGTCGATCTCGCCAATGCCCATGCGGCACATCTCGACCAACGGATCCAGGTGTTCGGGGCGGTATTCCTCGGACGGGTAGAAGAAGGTGTGGATCGGTGAGCGGCCGTCGGCATCCTTCAGCCCCTCGCACAGCTTGGGGTAGTCCTGGCGCCACCGGGCCACGCGTTGGCACTCGACCTCGTAGGTGGGGCGATGCCACATCGGCTCGTAGTGGTCGACGAACGCGAACATCACATGCTTGGTGGTTCCCGGGGGCACCGGCGTGGCGGGTTTCCATTCCTTGCGCAGGTGGCTGCCCAGCCAGATGTGGATGTTGCGCTGGCGGATGAAGGCGGCCAGGACGATGGCCGCCACCAACAAGGCGATCAGCAGGAGCAGGGCAAACAGTCCCAAGGGGTTCATGTGGATCGACAAAAGGAAATCAGAGGATGGCCAGCCAATGCAGGCGAACGAAGGTGTAGGCCGCCAGGATGGCCAGCAGGCACGAGATCAGGGTTGGCTTGACCCAGTGCACTTCACGCAGCAGGCGGTAGGGCAAGGAGCCCTTCATGCGGGCGATCGGCTCCCGGGTCCCGACATACCAGCCCGCCATGCCCATGCCCAGCACGAAGAACAATTGCGGCTCGTAGGCGCGAGACAGGAACCAGGCACAGGTGAGGAATCCCACCATCGACGTCATGAGCATCTCGGCCCAGCGGGTCTCCGCGCTGGTGGCCGGCAGCACCTGGGCCACCTTGCTCAATGACTTGAACGGGACCACGATCAACCCCATCCACAGGAAGAAGCCGATCAGGCCGGTTTCGGCAAACGCCAGCACGAACGAGTTGTGGGCCGTCAGCGCGTTGATGTTGGTGAAGTTGTCGAAGCCGATGCCGAACAGCGGGTGCGCGCGGAGCTGCTCGATCCCGATCGACCAGGCCTCGACCCGGTCGCCAGCCGACTGTTCCTGGGAGGAATAGGCCCGGCCCGTCATCGTGCTCACCAGGATGCCAGCCACCGCCAGGAGGCCCATCACGATCATCGTGCGCATCAGCCCCAGGCGCTTGCGGATGCCGAACAGCACCATCGCCCCCAGGCCGAGGATGGCGCCGCGCGATTGGGTCAGAAAAATGCCGTAGCCCATGACCGCCGTTGGCAACAGGATCAGAGCCGTGTTGCGCAGCCAGCGGCGGCGGGCCCACAGCGCCCACAGCATCGGCAGCACCGCCACCATCATCTGCGAGAAGTCGTTGGGGTCGTGCAGCGTGCCCATGCCGCGGATCCGCCACAGGTACCAGCCGGACGTTTCCAGGGCGGGCACCACTTCTTCCGACACGTCCGGGCGTGGCCCGGCGACTTCTTCGGCGTTGTTCTGGTCCAGCAGGGCCGAGCCTTGACGGAAGACCAGGTCCTTTTGATGCCAGCCGGTGTGATACGAGTAGATCGACATCGCGGCGGCACCGGTCATGGCCAGGGCGGCAACCGCGGCCGTGATCTTCAGTCGGCGCAGGTCCGTGACGTTGAACAGCACCATCAGGTACAGGAACATCGACGGCATGAAGGCATTGGCCGCGTAGGCCGCGCCGCCGGCCCAGCCGCTCAACGCGGTCGAAAGGGCCATCACGAACACGAAGGCGCCGATCAGTTTGAAGTTGACCGGTTGCGCGGCCGCCTCCTTGCGGTGGATCGCCTTGAACAGGCTCAGCGTCAGGGTCAGCAGCGACAGGATGAGCATGGGTCGCATCTGGCCCAGCTCGGGGGCGAGCAGCTCGATGGGACGCATGAACGTCAGGACGACGTAGAGCAGAAAGAGGCCAAAGCTCATGAACAGGGAGCGCTAGAGCGCGTCGGGTCGCAGAACAGCCGGGGAGTCGGTTGAGCCCACCAGGGTCCGGGTGCGCATCGTAAGCGCTTGAAAGGCCTGAAAAGCTGGCCCCAGCGGAACCAACGCTTAGTTGGGTGCATTAGTTGCAGGTCTTTCCCCGGAAGCCGGGGGGTGCGGCCAGTGAGCCTGGAGGGAGTTTGCATCGAATCTGGGGTGGCGGGTCCAGGTCTGGGTGTCGACAAATTCGAAGTCCGACAGGCGAAACTGACGCAGTTGCCGGCGGGTCACGGCGCTCCAGTTCTGGTCTGGCTCGCCCTGGATGAACAGGTCGGAACCGATGTCGGCCACGTACAGCCCATAGCGTTGCATGGCCTGGCCCACGGCTTTGGCCTGGGGCGTCCACCACCACGGGATGTCGACGTCGGGACGCAAGCGCAGAACGGCCCCGAACGGGATGCCATCGCTGCGGCTGTCCCCCGCGTGGTGCCGGGCCGGCCAGACGTGGCGGTCCGACAGCACCGAGTCGCGGAACGTCACCCGCAGCGCATGGAGGATCTGTCCGGCGCTGGCTTCGTTGGCCCGCAGCAGCAGCGGTGTGATCGGCAGTCCCGCTGCGTCGGCGGAGGTCCATCCGTCCGGGCGCTGGTCCATGCGGTTCAGGTCCCAGGTGGTCGTGGCGTAGGCCTGCCAGCGACCGTCCACATGAAAGGCCCGGTAGGCTTCCCACAGCCGGCAGCTGCCGGTCTCCACCACCAGGACGTGGCGGTCGCCGCAACGGGCCGGATCGTTGCATGCGCCACCTTCGGCCTTGAGCGTGCCCGGTTCCGGGAACGGAAAGCGCCGCAGGAGGGGGTCGACCTGGGAACAATCCGAGGCGATGCGGGGTTGGGTCGTGTCGGCCCCCACGGCGCAGTCGCTCTCCGAAGGCACGCTGGCGGTGTGGTCCCGCTCGTCGCGGTTGTCGAACGTCACCCTTGGCCAGGGTTGCGGCAGCTCCGAACGGGTCACGACATTGATCGGGATGCCGTAATAGCGCGACACGCGGCTCTGGTCTTCCGACTCTCCCCAGTCGGGATGCAACCGGGTGGCGCCTCCGATGGAGAGGATCCAGCGCTGGCTGTCGGGGTGTGTGGGAAAGGCCTGGACGTCGTCGATGCGCTGACGAAAAACCGCTTCCTGGGGAAAGAGCTCGCATCCTCCGCTGTCTTGCAGCGGTTGCCAGTGCTCGGGCAGGTCGTGCAGATACCAGTGTGCATATGCCCAGCCCGCCGTTGCGGCGAGTGCGGTCAACAAGACGCCCGCGAGCGCGGTGCGTGTCCGGGAGGGGCGCTTCATGACAAGACTGGAAATCGTGAGGAGGCCAACGGTACGCCAGCCCGATCCAGCCCGCACCATACCCGAAAATGTGAGAGAAAGTTACATCTTGCCGGATGCACGGTCGCCTGCCGTTTGTTGATCGTGATCAGGTGCTCTGAGTGGTCTGCATGACGCCGGACAAGTTCCCGAACAGGGAACTGGGGTTTCATACACAGGCATTTTTCAGGAGACTTTCATGCACGCACTGAACGATCTGCTCTCGACGGACTATGGACTGATGAGCGCCGCAGGGATTCTTTTTATGCTCTGGATGGGTTATTTCTTTATCAGCTACATGAAGAAGCACATCAAGATGGATGCCGAGGCGGCTGCGAAGGATGCTGGTAAGCGACCCTGAGAGGTTGTCAGAATGGCGCTGCGCAATGCAGCGCCAAGACCTCGCCCGTTCGAGGATGAGGAATCGCCAGCGACTGGGCATGCAGCATCAGTCGCGGGGCCGCCTGCCACACGGGTAAAGCTGCGTAAAGTTCGTCGCCCAGAATGGCGTGGCCCATGGCCATCATGTGAACGCGCAGCTGATGCGACCGACCCGTCACAGGGGTGAGTTCCATTTTTGTCCAGCACAGGCCCTGCGGGGTCTGCACGCGCTCCAACGCTCGCCAGCGCGTGAGCGACGGTTTGCCGCTCACCGGGTCCACCTTCTGCCTTGGACGCACCGGCCAGTCGCAGATCAGCGGCAGGTCCACTTCTCCGCAATCGTCCTGCACGTGTCCGACGACCCGGGCCACGTAGGTCTTGCAGGTGGCTCGATCGGCAAAGGCGGCGCTGAGTTGGCGCTGGGCCTGCGGACCTCGGCCGAACACCAGCAGGCCGGAGGTGTCCATGTCCAGCCGGTGCACCACCAAGGCGTCGGGGGCGGCTGCGGTCTGGACGCGGCTCCAGGCGCAGTCGCTGCGCTCCGGTCCCCGGCCCGGAACGGACAACAGACCCGATGGCTTGTCGATGGCCACCAGGGACTCGTCCAGGTGAACGAGGCGCAGCGGGTGACTGGCCGATGACGGCGGTTGATAGGGGCGGGTGTGGGGGGCGGACATCGGCACGGGGATGGCAACGGGCGGGCTCGGGAGGGCGCACATGCTCTCACATGCCGCACAATCGACGCTCTCTGAACCGCAGGCCGTTCCCAGGCCCTCGTCTCCATGACCCTGTCCCTGTCTCCCGGACTGGATGCGACCCTTCAGGGTCTGCTGCGCCCCACGGCCCTGCTGGAACTGGCTTTGTTGCTGCTTGCCTTGCTGGGGGCCTGGGCGATCGTGCGATGGCTGGGACGCGGGGGGCGGCTGTCCGACGACTCCATCTGGTTCGGCGGCCATGTGGTGGACGGGGTGCTTTTCCCGTTGTTGGCCTTGGTGCTGACGCACCTGGTCCGGCTGATCCTGAAGGCTTCGGATGTCCCCCTCGGGGTGTTCCGGGTGGCCTTGCCGGTGCTGACTTCGTTGCTGGTGATCCGGTTCGCGGTGCGGGTGCTCAAGGCGGCCTTCCCTCGCTCTGGCCTGATGCGCCTGGTGGAGCGCATCGTGTCCTGGATGGCGTGGGTGGTTGCGGCCCTTTGGGTGACCGACATGCTGCCGATCGTGCTGACCGAGCTGGAAGATTACCGCTGGAAGGTCGGGGCCCACGAGATCAGTCTGCGCACGGCGCTGGAGGGCACGCTGTCGGCGGGTTTTGTGCTGATGGTGTCGCTGTGGGTGTCGGCGGCCATCGAGTCGCGCATCCTCGAGGGGGCCACGGGGGGGCAGCTGTCCCTGCGCAAGGCCGCGGCCAATGCCATCCGGGCGCTGCTGATGTTTGTCGGACTGCTGTTCGGGCTGTCGGCGGTGGGGATCGACCTCACGGCGCTGTCGGTCCTGGGCGGTGCGCTGGGCGTGGGCATCGGTTTTGGCCTGCAGAAGCTGGCGGCCAACTACGTGAGTGGCTTTGTCATCTTGGCCGAGCGCTCCCTGCGCATCGGCGACATGGTGCGCGTGGCCGATTTCGAGGGGCGCATCAGCGACATCACCACCCGCTACACCGTGATCCGTTCCCTGTCCGGGCGCGAGGCCATCGTGCCCAACGAAACGCTCATCACCACGATGGTGGAGAACCTGTCGCTGGCCGACACGCGTGTGCTGGTCAGCACCGTCGTGAACGTGGCCTACGGCACCGACGTGCGTCGGCTGCGGGAGCTCATGGTCGAGACCGTGGCGAAGGTGCCGCGGGTGGCGGCCGAACCGGCCCCGGTGACGCATCTGACGGCCTTCGGGGCCGACGGGCTGGAGCTGAGCACGTATTTCTGGATCCTCGATCCGGAGAATGGTCAGGCCAATGTGCGTGGGCAGGTCAACATGGCCCTGTTGGATCTGTTCGCTGCCGAGGGGGTGGAAATTCCGTTTCCCCAGCGGGTGGTGCATGTTCAGTCCACGCCGGTTCCAGACCCGGGTGTCCCGGTGGACGTCCGGAACTGAGCACCGTCTCAAGCTGCGGACACCGGCAGCCGAAAACACGAAGGAGCGGTTCCCGTCGGGGGAGCCGCCGCGTCGAGTCGGTCCCATGCACGCAGTTTCCCCGTTGCCGCTGAAGTCATCCCCTGCAGGATTCGCCCGTGCGCGGGCGCAGGGCTTTACCCTGATCGAGGTGATGATCGCCGTGGCCATCGTGGCGTTGCTGGCCTCGGTCGCGATGCCGGCCTATCAGAGCTGGCGCACGCGGGCGCTGTCCCGCCAGACGGCGCAGGAGCTGGCGATGATGTCGGCCATCATTGATCAGTACGCTGTGGACAACGGGGGGGCTTATCCGGAGAGCTTGGCGGCCGTGGGTCTGGGGTCCAAGAAGGATCCTTGGGGCAATGTCTATGAGTTCACGAACCTGACGGCTTCTGGCGCGAACTCACGCCGCCGTCAGGACAAAAACGTCAATCCGATCAACGATGACTATGACCTGTTCAGTCCGGGGCCGAATGCGGTCTGGAAGAAACAGTTGGACAACGCGGACAGCGTAGAAGACATCGTTCGGGGGCGTAGCGGGCGCTTCTTTGGTTTGGCCAGCGATTTCTGACGGTGAAACAGGATCTAGTCCCTCTCAATGGGGTGCAGCGTGCTTGGTTGGGGGTCCTCCGCAGCCCAGTGGGGCGACGCATCGCCGCGATGTTTGTGTTGGCTGCAGGGCTGCCACTCATGCTTGCTGGGTGGCTGGGTTACCAGACATTGACCAGTGTCTGGAATGCTCAGAGCACTCAGGCGCTGCGAGAAAGTACCCGGCAGGTCGGTGCCCAGGTGTTGGGGCGATTGCAGGTGGCCGATACCTTGCTGTCCAGTTGGCCGGTGCCTTCCGAAGCCAGCGACATCCGCAGGTTGCCGGGTGCTGAGCGCATCTTTCGGGGGACATTCTGGATCGATTCTTCAGGTGTGGCCCATATTGGCAGTGGTGAAGATGCCCGTGATGCGCGGTGGCCTGCGCTGATCCGCCAAGCGGCGCAACGTCCCGGTGTGGCCGTGGTGCAGGGAGAGGGCGGGCGCATGACTCAGCGCTCCTTGCTGCTGTTGCGGTCGATGACAGGGCCGGATGCTCCACAGGTGTGGTTGGCGCGGGAAACGCCGCAAGGCACCTGGGTGGCCGAGGTGGCTCCGGACCATCTTTGGGAGCCTCTTTCCGACGCGGGGGGGCGAGCCCATTGGCGGGTGCTGGACGCGCAGCGCCGGCTGCTGGCCCAGGCCGGGGCGTCCGTCCGAGAGATGCACCCGCTGCGCGAGCACCGCTGGACCCTGTTCCTGGGCGGCGAGTTTGGTGCCGGGGACTGGTGGATCGAGCAGCAGACGGCTGCGTCGGAACTGACCGTCGCGGGGCTTCCGCTGGCTGACCAGGCCCTCACGTACGGGGCCATCGTCGTGCTTTTCGTGGGCCTGCTGAGCCTGACCCAAATCCGGCGGACGCTGGCTCCGCTGCAGGCGCTCATCGACGGAACGCAGCGCCTGGCCAATCGCGAACGCGCCGCGCAGGTGCCGGTCCTGGGCGACGACGAGTTCGGTCTCCTGGCCCGCTCGTTCAACCGGATGTCCGGTCGCATCGAGTCCCAGATCCGGTCTTTGGAGGCCTTGGGTGGCATCGACCGTGCGATCGTGTCGGGCCAGGCCTTGCCTGAGGTGCTGGACCTGTTGCTGCAACAGGTGGTGGCCCGCACCGGGGCCCGCCTGGCCGCCGTGGTCCGGGTGCCGGATCGGAGCGACTTGGGGCGTGGTGCGAGCTGGCGTCGCCAGACCTTGCTGATGCAGTGGCGACGTGCCCCGGACGAGGACAGCGTGCGCGGGCATCGGGGGCTGGAGCCCTGCTTGCTGGAGGAGGCCGATCGCCCGCTCTGGTCGGCCTTGCACGAGCCTTTGAGTTGGCCGCCCGCCGAAGCGTCGGCGATGGGCTGGCAACATCGCTTGCCAGGGGGGGCTGGACTGAGCTGGTGGGCCTGCCCGGCCCGGTGGAGCGAGGGTGGGCGAGCCTTGCTGCTGCTGGGCTTTGACGAAGCGCCCAGCGCGCGTCGGCAGCACGAGGCCACGGATTTGCGAGACCGCCTGTCGGTGGCCCTGGCCGCCCACGAGCGTGAACAGACCCTGCACTGGCGCGCCCAGCACGACGACCTGACGGGACTGCTCAATCGCCACGGCCTGAGCGAGCGGATGAACCTGTGCCTGTCGGCTCCCCAGCCGCCGATGCCGTTGGCCCTGATGTTTGTGGACCTGGATCACTTCAAGGACGTGAACGACACCCTGGGTCACGAGATGGGAGACCGCCTCCTGCAACAGGCCGCCGAGCGGGTGGTGGCGGTGGTGCCCTCGCGCGCGATCGTGGCGCGGGCCGGCGGAGACGAGTTCGTGATCGCTTTGCCCACCACGGACGAGGAGGCGGCCGCTGATGTGGCGCGTCGGTTGTGCGAGCGTCTGGCGGTGCCGTTCCAGTGCAGCGGACACACCTTGCACCTCGGGGCCAGCGTGGGCATCGCCGTGGCCCCGCAGCACGGGCGGGACCGGGCCACGCTGATGCGGCATGCCGACATGGCGATGTACCAGGCCAAGCAGGCCGGGCGCGGACGCAGTGCCGTGTTCGCCGAAACCTTGGACCACGACATGAGCGAGCGCTCGCGCCTGCTGGCCGACCTGCGCCGGGCGGTCGATACCGCCGGGGAGATCGTGCTGCATTACCAGCCGCGGGTGGACGCCCGGGACGGAACCATCCGCTCGGCCGAGGCCCTGGTGCGCTGGCAGCATCCGGAGCTGGGACTGCTTGCGCCAGGACGGTTCATCGCGCTGGCCGAAGAGAGCGATCTGATTGACGTGCTGGGCTTGTGCGTGCTGCGTCTGGCCTGCGCCCAGATGGCGCGTTGGCGGGCCGAGGGGGTGGGGCTGGAGCGGGTGTCCGTCAACGTGTCGCCGCGGCAACTCGCCTCGGGGCGGCTGGTGGATGAAGTGGAACAGGCCCTGGCGGACCACGGGCTGGATGCACAGGCACTGGAGCTGGAAATCACCGAGAGCCTGCTGGTGGGTGACGCCCAGCCGGCCTGCGACCAACTGCAGCGCCTGCGGGATCGGGGGGTGCTGATCGCCCTGGACGACTTCGGCACCGGTTATTCGTCGTTGGCCACGCTGCGCACGCTGCCGGTGGATGTCATGAAGGTCGACCGGGCGTTCGTGAAGGACCTGGGCCAGGATGAATCGGCCCTGGCCGTCACGCGGACCATCCTCACGCTGGCCCGCTCCTTGAACAAGCACACGGTGGCCGAGGGCATGGAAACCGCCGAGCAGGCGCGCTTGCTGCAGGATCTCGGCGTGGACGAGATGCAGGGGTTCTGGTTCAGCAAGCCGGTGCCGCCCGAGGTCCTGGCCGCCATGCCGGCGGTGGGACGGGCCGGGGTGGGCGCACAACCGGTCCCGGCCCGAGCGGGGCGTGAACAAGGTGTGGTCCAGCCTGCCTGAGTGCGTGTGGCCGAGGCTTGGCCCGGCCGGGCGTCGCATTCCAGGCACATCCGGATCCTTCGACGTCTCCAGGCCCGTCCCGTCATGGCAGGGTCACGGCCGGTGCGGAGCATCGGCGCATGCATCCAGAGCACCTCCCCGAAACCGTCCCGGGTGGACGCCAGGTCCCGATCGGGTTGTCGACCCCGCCTGCGGCTGTGTCCGGGGAGGACGACAGATCCGAACCGTCCGCGCAGAGTCTGACCGTGCGCGCCGCCTTCATCTCCGACGTGCACTTGGGCACGCCCGGGTGCCAGGCCGAGGCGCTGCTGGACTTCCTGCGTTGTGTCGAATGCGAGGTGCTCTACCTGGTGGGGGACATCGTGGACGGCTGGCAGCTCCGGCGCCGTTGGTACTGGCCGCAGGCGCACAACGATGTCGTGCAGAAGGTGCTGCGCAAGGCCCGCAAGGGCACGCGTGTGGTGCTGGTGCCGGGCAATCACGACGAATTCGCGCGGCGCTACGTGGGACACAGCTTTGGCGGCATCGAGGTCGTGGAGGACTGCGTGCACCAGACCGTCGACGGCCGCCGCCTGTGGGTGCTGCATGGCGACCTGTTCGACGGGGTCGTGCAGTGCGCGAATTGGCTGGCCCACCTCGGCGACGGGCTGTACCAGTTCACGCTGCGTCTGAACCAGTGGCTGAATTCGGCGCGGGCGCGCCTGGGACTGCCCTACTGGTCACTGTCACGTTACCTCAAGCTCAAGGTCAAGCGGGCGGTCAGCTTCATCGGGGACTTCGAGACGGCGGTGATCCGCGAGGCCCGGCGCCGCCAGTATGACGGGGTGGTCTGTGGCCACATCCACCATGCCGAACTGCGGGAGGTGGACGGCCTGATCTACGCCAACGATGGCGACTGGGTCGAAAGCCTGACCACCTTGGTCGAACACCCGGATGGCCGGCTGGAGGTGATCGAGTGGTCGGAGGTCATGCGCCTGCGCCGGGCGGATGCGTGCCGGGGCATTCCTTCCCATGCGGCGGTGCCGGCCGGGGCGGGGGTGGCCACCGCCGTGGCCAAGACCTCGATGGTGGACGCGGGCCGGGCGCTGTTGGGTTGAGCGGACTCAGGCGGGGGAGGTCTCGACCGCGACGGGTTTTTCGGCGATGGGTTGAAGCGCGTCCACAAACTGGCGTGAAGCGGCGGCCCAGGTATAGCGCTCCGCGAAACGGCGCACCTGCTCGCGGTCACAGTCCAGGGCTTTCAGGCAGGCCGACCGCAGATCGGTGTTGAGCACGCCGCCCTGGCCGCTCGGGCCGACCACGTCGATGGGGCCGGTGGCCGGCAAGGCGGCCACCGGCGTGCCGCAGGCCATCGACTCGATCAGCACAAGGCCGAAGGTGTCGGTCTCGCTGGGGAACACCATCACGTCGGCGCTGCGGTACAGCTCGGCCAAGTCCGGCCCGGCCAGCACGCCGAACCAGCGCACGCCCGGGTACTGTCGCTTCAGTCGCTCTTCCTCCGGTCCTGCGCCGGCCACCCACTTTTCCCCGGGCAGGTCGAGTTTCAGGAATGCATCGATGTTCTTTTCCACGGCCAGTCGTCCGACATAGAGGAACACGGGTCCTGGTCGCTCCGGCCTGGGCAGGGTGGGGCCTTCGGGGTGGAACCGTTCGAGGTTCACTCCGCGGCTCCAGAGGGTGGGCCACTGATACCCGTGCCGGCGGAGTTCCTCGGCCATGTGCTCGGTGGGCACCAGGGTGGCCCGCCCGGCGTTGTGAAATCGACGCAGCAGGGCGTGGCTCCAGGCGGTCGGAATGCGGGTGCGCAGGTGCACGTATTCGGGGAAGCGGCTGTGGTAGGCCGTGGTGAACGGCCACCTCCGCCGCAGGGCCACCGAGCGTGCGGCCCAACCGAGAGGACCTTCGGTGGCGATGTGCAGACAGTCGGGGGCCGTGTCATCGAGGACCCGGGCCATTTGCCGGGGCGTCACGGCGGCCAGGCGGATGTCGGGGTACGTCGGACAAGGCACGCTGCGAAAGCCCTGGGGCGAGATGAACACGACCTCGTGGCCGAGCTGGGTCAGTTCGTGGCGGGTCATCTTCAGCGTGCGAACGACGCCATTGACCTGGGGCTCCCAGGCGTCGGTGACCAGGGCAATCTTCATGGCAGGTCCTTGCAGGTGGGCAGTGCCGGGGTGTGGTGAGGGGAGGGCGTGGGCCGTTGACGCAGCCAGCGGTGTCTCAAGGCAATCAGGCACATCGCGGCGGCGGTCAGTGCTCCGGCGAGGGTCACGAGCCGGTCCAGCGCCATGTCTTCGCGCAGCGCCAGGGTGTAGGCGCCGACCATCAGCAGCACGCTGGCGTTTTCGTTGAAGTTCTGCACGGCCACTGAGCGTCCGGCGCTCAGCAGCACACAGCCGCGGTGTTGGAGCAAGGCATTCATCGGCACGACGAAGAGCCCACCCAAGACGCCCGCCGCGCACAGCACCCCCGCGGCCGAGGCCCAGTCGGTGACGGTGTTGAGCTGCCACACGGTCAAGCCGAGCAACACCCCCAGGCCCAGCACCCGCGGCGCCTGTTCCAACGCCACCCAGCGACCCGCCAGTGCCGCCCCCACCACCACGCCCACGGCGGACAGTCCTTGCAGGTAGGCCGCTTCGGACAGGTCCAGTCCCAACTGGAGCTCGGCCCAGCGCAGCACCAGCAGTTGCAGCGTGGCGCCGATGCCCCAGAACAAGGTGGTCGTGGCCAGCGAGATCTGGCCCAGGGGGTCTTGCCACAGGCGGGTGTTGTCGCGGGCAAAAGCCGTGAATTGCTGCGACAGCGGCGGGAGCGGCCGCAGCGGCACACCGCTGTGGGGCAGGCCGATGTTGAGCAGGGCGGCCAGGCCGTACAGGCCGAGCAAGACGCCAAATGCCAGATCAAAGGGCGACAGGACCGAGTGCCCGGCGGTGTGTGCGGCCAGGGTGTCGCTGCACAGGACGCCACCGAGCAGGGTGCCCAGCAGGATGGACAGCACGGTGGTGACTTCGATCCAGCCGTTGGCGGCCACCAGGCGGCGGGCGGGCACCAGCTCGGTCACCAGGCCGTATTTGGCGGGAGAGTAGACCGCGGCGCCCGCACCGGCCACGCAAAAGCACGCCAGCACCGGAGCGCCCAGTGCCATGGCGGCGCACGACAGCGCCTTCACCGCGTTGGCCAGGCCCATCACCCGGGCCTTCGGCCAGCGGTCGGCCAGGGGGCCGGCCACCGGGGCCAGCACCACGTAGGACAACGTGAAGAGCAGTTTCAGGAGGGGCAACCACCAAGCCGGTCCGCCGGTGGCTGTGACCTGGGCGATGGCCACAAGCAGCAGGGCGTTGTCGGCCAGGCCGGACGTGAACTGCGCCGCCATCAGGCGGGTCAGGCCACGGGCGCGCTCAGTGGGCACGGCGGGCCTTTGCCGGCGGCGTGCGCGAGTCGAAGCGAGGGGGCGAAACCGGGGAATGGGGCATGAAACCGCGGGCGTGGGGAGTGCCGCGATTGTTCGAGCCCTCGGTGAAGGTGTGATGACGACCGGAGGCGGGGGGGCCGGCGGGGATCAGGCCGGGCGGCGGGCCTCTTCGGCGAGGGCCGCGTTCACGCAGGCGTTGCACACGCAGGCCGTGCCACGCATCGGCTGCGCGATGCGCGCCAGCAAGGATGCCGGGATCCGGGTGTGCGTGCACCAGCATGGGGTGTCGAAGGTGCCGGTTTGGGCGGGGGCACAGGCGTTGGGTCCGCCGCACAGGGGGCAGCGATCGTTTGGCAGTGGCTGGGTCAGGGAGGCGGTCATGGCGAGGCGGTTCCGGGATGGGCGGGGCCGAGGGGCACCGGCACGTGGAAAAACAGAACGCCGCACCCGACGGAGGGTCGGGGTGCGGCGCCAGGCGTTGACCGGGTGGGAAGGCGCCTCAGGGGCCCCCTCCGCCGATGCGGGTGATCAGGCCACCGTGACCGGGATCTTGCCGATCTTGGCCGCCCAAGTCTTCGGGCCTTCGATGTGCGCGCTGGTGCCGCCGGCGTCCACCGCCACCGTCACCGGCATGTCCACCACGTCGAACTCGTAGATGGCTTCCATGCCCAGGTCCGCGAAGCCGACCACCTTGGCCGCCTTGATGGCCTTGGAGACCAGGTAGGCGCTGCCGCCCACGGCCATCAGGTAGGCCGACTTGTTGTCCTTGATCGCCTGGATCGCGACCGGGCCGCGCTCGGCCTTGCCGACCATGGCGATCAGGCCGGTCTTCTCCAGCATCATGCGGGTGAAGCCGTCCATGCGGGTGGCGGTGGTGGGGCCGGCCGGGCCGACGACCTCGTCACGCACCGGATCGACCGGGCCAACGTAGTAGATGACGCGGTTGGTGAAGTCCACCGGCAGCGGCTCGCCCTTGGCCAGCATGTCGGAGATGCGCTTGTGCGCGGCGTCGCGGCCGGTCAGCATCTTGCCGTTGAGCAGCAGGGTCTGGCCGGGCGTCC
>CAYYCN010000039.1:0-25999 GCA_964470355.1 uncultured Sphaerotilus sp. | reverse complement strand
GCCAGGTGTTTTTCTGAATGCTCAGCAGGACGCGCGAGCGCTGATCGAAGCCGGAATGGTCTTGCGGGGTCATCGTAATGACACCGTGCGACACGGCCAATCCCTTCGTACCCTCGATGGCGTCGCGCAGGGCCTGGCGGAATTCCGGCGTGCCGGGCTTGGTCTTGGCGGCTGCAGCGGTCACGGCCTTGTCCAGCACCAGGATGGCGTCGTGGGCGTAAGCACCGAAGTTGTTGCGCGAGCCCGCACCGTGCTTGGCCTCGTAGGCTTTGGCATAGGCCACCCCAGCGGCCTTGGCGGGATGGCTGTCGGGCAGCATCTCGGCCACCAGCACCGGGCCGGAGGGCAGGATGGCGCCCTCGTCGGCTTCGCCCGAGACACGCAGGAAGTCGTTGTTGGCCACGCCGTGCGTCTGGTAGATCTGGCCCTTGAAGCCGCGCTCGCGCAGGGCGCGCATCGGCAATGCGGCCGGGCTGCCCGAGGCGCCCACCAGCACCACGTCCGGCTGGGCGCTGACCAGCTTGAGCGTCTGCGCCGTCACCGAAGTGTCGCTGCGGGCGTAGCGCTCCACGGCCACCACCTTGAGGCCCATCGCCTCGGCGCGGGCGTTGGTTTCCTTCAGCCAGGCCTCGCCCCAGGCGTCGGAGAAGCCGATGTAGCCCACCGTCTTCACGCCCTTGGCCTTCATGTGGTCGAACAGCGCACCGGCCATGATGGACACCGACTGCGGCAGCGAGAACACCCACGGCAGTTGCTCGGGCTTGGCGGCAAACGGCGCCAGCGCGATCTGCGGCGTCTTGGTCTGCGCGGCCACTTCGGCGATGGCCAGCGAAGCCGGCACGGCGGTCGAGCCGATGATCACATCCACCTTGTCGACGTCCACCAGGCGGTGGGCATTCTTGGCGGCGTTGGACGGGTCGGTCGCGTCGTCCAGGATCACGTAGCGCACCGGCTTGCCGCCCAGGGTCTTGGGTGCCATCTCCAGCGTCTGCTTTTCGGCGATGCCCAGCGAGGCGGCCGGACCCGTGGCGCTGATCGACACGCCGACCACCACCTCCTGGGCCTGCGCCATCACCGGGGCCGCCAGCAGCGCGGCTGCAGCCAGACCGGTCATCATCCATTGACGTCGTTGCATGTGTGTCTCCTTCTCTCTCTGGGTGGTGGCGCTGCCGAAGCAGGCCGTTTGGGGTTCTCTTCTTTCAATCAGCCCGCGCGGCAGCGCACGGTGCCCAGGCCGCCGATGGACAGCTCCAATGCATCGCCGGCAGCAAACGTGAACATGGGGCCCAGCGCGCCGGACATCACGACGTCGCCCGCCTTCAGCGGCTGTCCGACCGAGGCCATGGTCTGGGCCAGCCAGTACGCGGCCTTGAGTGGGTGGCCCAGACAGGCCACGCCGGAGCCGACCGAGGCCATGACCCCGTTCTGGCGGAAGGCCATGCCGCAGGTGCCGAGGTCCAGCGCGCTCACCGGCTTGGGCTCGGTGCCGAGCACGTACAGGCCGCAGGAGGCGTTGTCGGCCACGGTGTCGACCAGGGTGATCTTCCAGTCGGCGATCGCGCTGTCGACCACTTCGATCGCGGGCAGTGCGTATTCCAGGGCCAACAGGAAGCGGCCCCAGCTCAGGTCGGCGTCCGTCAGGTCGCGGCCGACCACAAAGGCGATCTCGCCCTCGGCCTTCGGCTGGATCAGCGTGCCGGTGGGCAGCTCGGCGCCGTCCACAAACTCCATGTCGGTGAACAGCACGCCGTAGTCCGGCTGGTCCACGCCGAGCTGCTGCTGAACGGCTTTGGAGGTCAGACCGATCTTCTTGCCCGCGATGCGGCGGCCCGATTCCAGCGCCCGGCGGGTGTTGAACTCGGCCACGGCGTAGGCCTGCTCCAGGCCGGCGATGCCGAAGGTCTCGGAGACGCGGCCGATGGGTTGGCGATCGCGGCGGGCAGCGTACAGGGCGTCGGCGGCCTGTTGGACAGCGGGGGAAATGACTCGACTCATGATGAATGCCTTCAAGGTTTCAAGCGGATTGCGGCCAGTACCGCGCCAACCGTGCGGGCAGCTCAGCCCACTCGTCGCGCAGCGCCTGCCGGTAGCCCTGCAGCAACTCAGCCACGATCTCGCCGGCCGGTGCGGCGCGCTCGATGCCGCCCACGCCCTGCCCGGCGGACCACACGTCCTTCCAGGCCTTCTTGCGGGTGCTGATATCGCCGGAGAAGTCGATGCGCTGCTCGGACTTCAGGGCTTCGCCGGTGAGGCCGGCGGCTTCCAGCGTCGAGCGCAGCCAGTTGGCGTCCACGCCGGACACGGCCTTGGTCAGCACCAGGTCCTCGATGTGGCTGCGCACCAGCAGTTCGCGGTACTCCGGCGAGGCCAGGCTTTCGGTGGCGGCGATGAAGCGGGTGCCGGCCACGACGAAGTCGGCGCCCAGCAGTTGCGCGGCGCGGATGTCGGTGCCGGTGGTGATCGCGCCGGCGAGGCCCAGCGGCCCTTTCCAGAAGCGGCGCACCTCGGCGATGAAGGCAAAGGGGTTGTAGGAGCCGGTGTGGCCGCCTGCGCCCTGGCACACCAGGATCAGCACGTCGGCGCCCGCATCGGCGGCCTTGCGCGCCAGGGTCGGGTTGATGACATCGGCCACGACGATGCCGCCGTAGGCGTGCACCGGCTCCAGCACCCGGCGTGGGCTGCCCAGCGCGGTCGAGACGATGCGCGGGCGGTACTTCTCAACCAGCGCCAGCTCACGCTCGAAGCGGTCGTAGGTGCTGTGCACGATCAGGTTCAGCGCGAACGGCGTGTCGGTGCCGCAGGCCTCGATGCCGGCCACGGTCTGCGCCAGCCAGTCATCGAGCATCTCCACCGAGCGGGCATTGGCCGCCGGGTAGCTGCCGATCACGCCCGCTTGAGCGCAGGCCACCACCAGCTCCGGGCCAGAGACCAGGAACATCGGCGCGGCCATAAGCGGCAGCGTGCTGCGCTGCATCAGGCGGAGGAAGTCCGTCTGAGCGGCACTCAGGCCGCGTGCAGCCCAGGCGGCTTCCAGCGACGAAGCCGGTGACGCAACGGCGCCTGGATTCGGGGCGGAGGTGGAAACAGCAGACTCGAAAGCAGACATGGTTCGATCTCTTCAGGCAAAGCGAGGCCCAGCCGCCTCCCGAAGGGGCAGCGCAGGTCGAAAGAATTCAGGTCAAAGAACGTCGATCAGCGCATGCGCCGGATCTCCCACCCGCCATCGCTGTGGACGATGGTGGCGGTGGTGGCGCGCGAGTTGGCCTTGGAGGCCAGCAGCACGTAGTGGCCGGTGTGGTCCTCGGGCTGGGCCATGAATTTCAGCGGCATGGATTCGGCCACCGAAGTCTCGAAGCCGGGGATCTCCGACAACCGCTGCTCCTGCCGCCCCAGGCTGGCCGGCCCGCGCAGCGGGGTGTTCGTGCCGCCCGGTGCGACGGCATTCACCCGCACGTCCGGTGCCAGCTCGTAGGCCAGTTGCTTCACCAATCCCACCCCGGCGTGCTTGGACGCCACATACAGCGGCCCGCCCCCACCGGGATAGAACGAGGCATTCGAGAGCGTGAAGATCATGCTGCCCCCGCTGCGTCGCAAGTGGGCCACCGCGGCTCGGGCGGCGAGCACATACCCCTTGACGTTGACGGCGAAGATCTCGTCGAAGCTGGCATCGAGCTCCTGCGGGCTCATCTTCTCCAGGCGGGTGAAGAAGTCCCACACACCCGCATTGCCGACCAGCGTGTCGAGCTTGCCGAACGCCTCCACCGTGCGTTCGACCGCCGACACGTTGTCCTCGGGGGAGCGCACGTCGCCCACGGTCACGCACACCCGGTCGCCGAACTCGGCCTGCAGCGAGGCCACGTGCTCGGCGCTGCGCACCAGCACGCCCACGCCGGCCATGCCTTCGGCCAGATAGCGCTTGACCACCGCGCGACCGATGCCCGAGCCACCGCCCGTCACCAGTGCCACACCCCCTTGGAGCCAGCCCATCGTCATCCCCTCACAGGAAGGTGTTGAGGTTCTTGGACATGAACACCGACTGCGTGATCAGGATGGTGCGGCGCGCCAGCTTGAAGCCGTCGCCGTCCACCCGCAGCACGTCCTCGCGGCGGCCGACGAGCAGGTCGTTGTCCTTCTCGACGCGGCTGCGGTAGTTCACGAAGGTGCTGTGCACGATGTATTCGCCCGGCACACCGCCCTCGAACACCTCGATGCCGGAGATGACGTGCGCGTGGCGCGTGCCCGGATCCTCGGCCCAGCACGACGGCTGCTTGAAGCGGGTGACGCGGCGCGTCAGGTCCAGCAGGTTGTCGTTGTAGAAGGCGCCGCGGTCCAGGGCGTAGGCGCCGTTCTTGTCGGAGCGGCGGCGGTTTTCCATGCTGGGCATCCAGTAGTGGATGTCCTCGGCCATCAGGGCCAGCCACTCGTCCCAGCGCTCGTGGTCGAGCAGGCGGGCTTCGCGGTAGAGGAAGGCCTCGACGCGGCGTTGCATCTCGGCGTCGACCGGAACCTCCGGCAGGCGGACTTCGGCGTTCATACACCCTCCTTCATCGCGGGCGCATCGCGCCCGGTCGTGTTCGGCTCCTCGCCGTCCTTCATCTTCGGCACGTCACGCTGCGGCACGTCCTTCCAGGACGGCGCCTTCATCAGGTCGTGCCAGCGCTGGTAGTAGGCGCGCTGGTTGGCTTCGTTGATCTGGCCTCGGAAGACGTTGCCGGGCAGATCGGTGTTCTCCAGCCTGGTGTCCAGGCCCAGGCCCAGGTAGAGGTCCTGCTGGCGGGTGACGAAGCCGGCGTTGCTCTTGGTCGAGTACTCCCAGTTCTCGCCGTCGTCCATCTCGAACACGCCGGAGGGGCAGAAGGTCATCATCGTGCCCTTGCGCCAGGCGTCCTTGATCTCCTGGGGCGCGTTCTTGTTCACGAAGGTCCAGGTGTGCAGCTCGATCTGGCCCGGGCCACGCGGATGCCAGGTGCGGAAGGTGTTCTGCCCCGGCAGGAAGGACGTGTTCGGGAACAGCGTGGCCGACGAGATGGAGCCGATCATCTTGGAGCGCACCTCGCCCAGCCGCTCGGCCACCTGGGGCTGCAGCACGTAGAGGTACTTCATGATCGACTTGTCGCCCAGCGTGGCGGCGTTGCCGACGATGTCCTGGTTGAACTCCCAGCCGTGGCCGTTGAAGTTCACGTGGTAGGACTGGTCGGGGAACTTGTGCACCTCGGCGACCGAGCCGCCGACCATGGCCTTGGCACCCGAGTCGTGTGTCCAGCCGGCGTGCAGGATGTCGCCGACGAAGTTCTCGGCGCCGAACTTCCAGTTGCAGTTGATGATCGACTTGACGCAGCCGCCGATGAACTCGGTGCCGCCTTCGTCCATGTGGAACACGGCATCGAGGTAATAGCGGAAGTCGCCCAGGTACTCGGCCAGCGTGGGCGCCTCGGGGTCGAGCGTCGCGAAGATCAGTCCGCGATAGCTTTCAATGTGCGCCACCGGGTGCAGGCCATGCTCGGCCTTGTTCATGCCGCTTTCTTCATAGGCTTCGGACGCGTGCATGCCCTTGAGCGCACCGTCGATGCCGAAGGCCCAGCCGTGGTAGTTGCACACGAACTGGCGGGCGTTGCCCAGGTCGGCGAAGCAGACCTTGTTGCCGCGGTGCGGGCAGGTGTTGAGGAAGCCCTTGATGCCGCCGTCCTTCTGGCGAACGATGAGCACGTTGTCCTCGCCCATGTAGGTCGAGACGTAGTCGCCGGACTTGGGGATCTGCGACTCGTGGCCCACGAACAACCAGGCACGCGCGAAGATGCGCTCCATCTCCTGCTCGTAGATGTCGCGGTCCCAGAACAGGTCGCGCTTCATGCGGCCGTTCTCCAGGTCCATCAGCTGGTCGACGCGGTCGACCGAAGGCGCGACCGGACGTCGCTGCAGGCGCACGGGGACGCCGTCGTTGTGGGTGCACATGGCTTCGCTCTCCTCTTTCTGCTCTCGGATGGGTCAGATGGCGTTGGCCGCGTCGTCGGCTTCTTGCTCCAGATCGACCAGGACCTGGTCACCCTCCTCGATGACCTTGTAGGTGCGAAGGGCGTGTTCACAGGGAAAGCTCATCGCCTGCCCTGTCGGGATGTGGAAGGTGCCGTCGTGCACCGGACAGGCGATGCAGTCGTCATCGACGATCTCGCCTTCGGACAGCGAGGCGGTGGCGTGGGTGCAGTTGTCCTGCGTGGCGTAGATCGTGCCGCCCACGTTGTAGACGGCCAGCGGGTTGCCGCACAGGTCGACTCGGCGCACGGCGCCGGGAGCAAGGTCGTCCTTGCGGATCAGGAACATGGGTTGAGACATGGTGGAACGGGATGAATCAGGGGAACGTGGGCGACAACTCGGCGTCGATGAATCGAGTCAGTGGCGATCAGACGTGAGTCGGGAAACGGACGGCAGGGCGAGTCATGCGTGGAACTGGACAAAGCCCAGTCCGGTGACCCACTCGGGCACGGCGGCGTAATCGATGACCTCGCCCGTCGCACCTGCCATCGCGCCCATGACGCAGGCCCACTGGCGAATTTCCATCGCGCCGTTGCCGCCGTTTTCCAGGATGTAGACGTCGCTGATGGAGGCCATCGCGTCCAGGTCACCGCGGCAGGCGATGTCCATCACCTCGCGGTCGAAGACCTCGTTGACGCGGCCCATCTCGGCCGTGCCGACCCAGTGGCTGATGCCGCCGCTGCCGATCACGACCACGCGCTCGTCTGCGGGGGCCGCTTCGACTGCCGCACGGATGGCTCCGCCCAGCTCGATGGCCCGCTTCATCTTCAGGAAGGGGTCGATGCCCGAGGCCAGATAAACCGGCACCGTGCCGATCTTCAGACCCTTGGCCCGGGCCGGATCGACTATCAGCCGATCAGGCATGGCGACGGCGTGGTCCACGGTGAAGGCGCGCGAGACGGCCCAGTCGAAGCCATTCGCCTGACCGTGCTCGGCGATGTGGCGGGCCAGTGGCTCGTTGGTCGGGATGACCTGGCGCTTGAGGCCGGGCAGCACGTCCAGCGGGCCGTCCACGTCGCCGATACCGATGACGTACTGCGGCAGCACGCCGGGGCCGAAGTTCAGGCAGTGGTCGGCGCCGATGATGACGGCGGCGGTGGGCTCCAGCGCGGCGATGCGGTCGGCGCAGGTCTGGAAGGCCCCCCACATGCGGCGGCGGATGTCTTCGGCCGGCGCCTCAGGCGCCACGTACATGATCGGGCAGTGGGAGACGGCAAAGCCGCCGACGATCTTTCCCATGGTGGGCTCCCTGTGTTTTATTGCTTGAGGGCGGCCGAAAAGACCGGGCCACCGGCGTCTGCACCGCGCAGCGCCTTCATGTAGGCAGCAGGACGCCGGTCCGGCGCGTTCTCGGACCAGAAACCCAGGGTCAGCATCGCGTTGACGCCGTGCTTCTGCATGGCCGCGACATCGAAAGTGCGGACCATGGCGCGCTCCTCGTCGGTCAGCGCGTAGCGCGAGAGCAGGCCTTCGGGGTCTTCCTTCAGGCGTTGCTTGACGGTGCGGTCCACGCACAGCTGGTGGACCAGCTTTTCCAGGACATTGCGGCTCATGGTCGCGCTCCTCTTGATGGGGACACTCAGGCGCAGAAGCGGCGCACGAGGTTCAGGAAGTCGGCCTTGCGCTCGGTCTGCACCCAGTGGCCGCACTGGCCGAAGAGGTGCAGGTCGGCGCGGGGGATGGCGCGGGCCAGCAACTGGCCGCACTGCGGCGGCACCACGCGGTCTTCGCGGCCGTGCAGCACCAGCGTGGGCGCCTGGATGTTGGCCACCGAGGTCTCGGGGAAGCCCTTGACCATCGTCGGGCCCTCGGCATGGGGCTTGGGGATCAGCTTGCGCAGCGCGTCCTGCGCACCGGGGCGGGCGCTGGCTTCATAGCGGGTACGCACCATCTCTTCGGTGATGATGGATTGATCGAAGGGGAACAGGCGCATCGTGCGCTCCATGGCATCCATCGAGGGCTCGTATTCCCAGGCCGAGCGCAGGCCCACGGTCTGCTCGAACTCGCCGGCCGGCGTGCCCAGCAGCACCAGCTTGTCCACCCGTTCGGGATTGAACAGCGCCAAACCGATGGCCAGCGCACCGCCGAAGGAGTTGCCGACGAAGGACGCCTTCTCGATCTCCAGCGCGTCCATGATGCCCAGCAAGTGCTTCGTCCACAGCTTGATGTCGTACTTGCTGTCGGCCTTGAACTCCGTGTAGCCGAAGCCGGCGATGTCCGGGGCGACGACGCGGAAGGCGTCGGCCAGCTCGGGCATGACCTTGCCCCAGTTGGTCCAGGCCGACACGCCCGGGCCGGAACCGTGCAGCAGGAACAGCGGCTTGCCGGTGCCTTGGTCGAAATAGTTGGTGCGGTGGTCCGCTGCGTTGAGGGTCTTGCCGATGCCGGGGGTCGTCATGTCGGGATCTCTCTCGGTTCGTTCCATACAGATGCGTATGTGTATGGTATGAGCCAGATCAAACGCGCACAACCTCAACTAGGGAAAGCACCGTGAACGAGGGTTTTCACCAAAACACTCAAAACATACACATATGTATTTAACGCGCGCACGCTGGAGCTTGAACACCCCCGAATCCTTTGGATGACCTTGCGGACACAGGGACACCCGGCCTCCTAGAATCCCCGCCATGGACACGCCCGTCACCCCTGAAGTCGCCCCCCCGGTCGATGCGAGCCTTCCGACCGCTCCCAAGGCCCGTGGGTCGCGCGGATCGGCTTCGCCCCGAACTCAGCTCACCCCCAAGGACTGGATCGACGCGGGCACAGAGGTGCTGGTGGACAAGAGCATCGACGCCGTGACAGTGGATTCGCTGTCCAAAGCCCTGGGCGTGACGCGCGGCAGCTTCTACTGGCACTTCACGGACCGCGGCGACCTGCTGGCGCGCCTGCTCCAGACCTGGCGCGATGCCGCCACCGAGCAGGTGATTTCCCGATTCGAGCGCGAGGGCGTGAGTGCCCGTGAACTGATCGGGGAACTGCTGGCCCTGCCCTTCCGAGGCCGCGCCGCCTCGCGCGCTTCGTCGATCGAGCTGGCCATCCGTGGCTGGGCTCGGCGCGACGACATGGCCCGCAAGGCGGTGGACGAAGTGGATGCCCAGCGCCTGTCCTACATCGCGCAGTGCTTCTCGGCGTTGGGGTTCGACATCGCGGAAGCGCGTTCGCGCGCCTTCATGCTCTACGGCTACGAACTGGCCGAAGCGCTGCTGAGCGGGCAAGGCACCGAGCAGCAGCGCACCGACCGACGCTTCTACGTCGAGCAGATGCTGCTCAGTCCCGCACGCGGCCACTGAGCCGCCACGCAGAACGGGCCTGTTGACGGCCTGTCCGCCTCGCGTACCGGGCGCCACGCGCCTGACCGATTCCCTTCACCCCGGAAGCCCCATGACCGACGCCCGCCCCACCCCCGACGACTACGTGACCCAGGTGATGCAAGGCCGCGCCGAACCGCCCTCGGTGGCGCGCACGCTGGGCGCGCGCATCACGCGGCTGGACAAGGTGGAAGGCCTGTTCGAGTGCACCTACGAGGGTGCGGACACGCTGCTCAACCCGGCGGGACAGGTCCAGGGCGGCATGCTCTCGGCCATGCTCGACGACGTGACGGCCATGCTGGTCACGGCGATGCTGCCGCCGGGCGAACACTGCGCCACGCTCAACCTGAACGTGAGTTTCCTGCGGCCGGCCGGTCCGGGGCCCATTGAAGGCTCGGCCCGCTTCGATCGCCGGGGACGCGACATCTGCAACGTCGCGGGCGAGTTGCGCCAAAACGGCAAGACGGTGGCGGTGGCGGCCGCCACCTGCATGGTGGTGCGGCCGCGCTGAGCTTCACAAAGCCCTGCACCGCAGGGCTCAGCAGCCGATCTGCACCAGCGCCACGGCGGTCACCACGGTCAGCACCGCCGCGCAGCCGTAGCCGATGACCTTCACCGTCAAGGTCTTGTGGATGCCCAGGTCGTGCACGCTGCACAGCAGCCGATGCGCGGCATGCCAGGCAAACAGGGCCACGATGACCAGCAGCGCCAGCTTGCCCACCCCGTGCTGAGCAAACGCCAGCACGCGCGGGTAACTCAGCAACTCGGGCGGCCAGCCCAGCGGGGCGAGGATGCCGGTGATCAGCACCAGCACCGCACCGATCATGGCCGACAGCATGCCGCCGGCCCCGAACAGCAGCCAGAAGATGGGCGCGTGTGAACGTGCGCTGAGCGGTTTCATCGTGCCCCTCCCCATGCCGCCAGGCCCAGCACCACGACCGACGCCGCCACCGTCACCGCCCAGCCGGCACGGGTGATGGTGGAGGCGGCCACCTTGCGGCCGCCCACGTAGAGGTAGGGAATGGTCTTGGGCATGATCTCGAACCAGCTTTTGCCGTGCAACACCATGGCCCACAGCAGCACGGCGTGGAAAGCCAGCGACCACGGCGAGCGCAGCGTCTCGGTGTATCCGGCCCAGGCCTCGGGGCCCTGCCCCAGGCGCACCACGCCCACGGTCAGCACCCCGGCGTAGGCGGCCACGGCCAGCGCCGTGAACTCGCGCACCATGTACTTCACGAAGAAGGGATCGCGCCGCCACCAGCCCTGCATCGGGCGCACGTAGGGCGCACGCCGGCGCGCGGAGGCCCCAGGCGCTGCACTGGCACCCACACGGGCAGCGGTCGAAGTGGGATCGCTCATTTCGCACCTCCCTTGCTGGGCAGGAAACTCAGGAAGTAGTTCGTCGCGGCATTCATCTTGTTCTGGTTCACGGCATTGGCCGGGTCCACGGCCTTGGGACAGACCTCGGAGCAGTAGCCCACCGCCGTGCAGTTCCAAACGCCTTCAGCGGACGCCCCCATCACGTCGGCCCGCTGCGCGGCCCCACCGTCGCGCGAATCGACGTTGTAGCGGTGCATCAGCGCCAGCACGCCGGGCCCGGTGAAGTCGGGATTCAGCCCGAACTGCGGACAGGCCGCGTAGCAGAGCATGCAGTTGATGCAGGAGCTGAACTGCTCGATCTTCTCCAGCTGGGCCGGGGTCTGCAGGTACTCGCCCTCGGCCAGCGTGCGCGGCGCCTTGGGGATGAGGTAGGGCTTGATGCTGGCGAGCTTCTCGACAAAACCGTCGGCGAGCACGACCAGGTCCTTCTCGATCGGGAAGTGCGCCAGCGCCTCGACCTGGATCGGACCGGGCAGCAGATCGCGCACGAAGGTCTGGCACGCCAGACGCGGCTTGCCGTTGATCATCATCCCGCAACTGCCGCAGATGGCCATGCGGCACGACCAGCGGAAGCTCAGCGAGCCGTCCTGGTCGTCCTTGATGAGCTGCAGCGCGCCCAGCACCGACAGCTCGTCGGTGTAGGGCACGGCGTAGCGCTGCCAGCGGGGCTGCTCGTCCAGCTCGGGGCGGTAGCGCAGCACCTCAATCTCGACGGTGCGGTCCTGGGGACGTGCGGTCACTGCAGCAGGGGCTTTGGATTCAGACATGGCCTTGCTCCTGAGAACTGCCCGCCGCGGTGCGGGCCGTCTGTGCGGCCACAGCTTGCGCGGTGTGGGCCGCCTCCGCAGCGTCGGCCCGCTCGCCAGCGGCACCATAGGCGCGCACGCCAGGAGGCGAATGGGTGATCTTGACCGGCCCGTACTCGATGCGCGGCGGTCCGTCGCCCACGAAACAGGCCAGGCTGTGCTGAAGGAAGTTCACGTCGTCGCGCTCGGTGCAGCCCTCGTCCAGACGTTGGTGCGAGCCGCGCGACTCGCGCCGCTGCAGCGCCGAGTGCGCCATGGCCTGCGCCACGTCGAGCTGGAAGCCCAGCTCGATGGCCTGCAGCCATTCGGTGTTCCAGCCAGTGCTGTGATCGTCGAGGCGAATGTCGCGGGCGCGTTGCTTGAGCTCGGCCAGCTTGTCGCAGGTGGCTTGCATCGTGTCGGCCCGGCGGTAGATGCCGCAACCGTCTTCCATCGTGCGGGCCATCTCGCGGCGCAGCGTGGCCAGGCGCTCGCCGCCACGGCCTTGGCGATCCAGCAGCTTCACGGCCTGGGCGCGGCTGTGTTCGGCCTGAGCCTGCAGGGGTTCAACCGGGCCATGCCCCACCTGCTTGGCGAAGGCCACCGCCTCTACCCCGGCGCGCTTGCCGAACACCAGCAGCTCAGTCAACGAGTTCGACCCCAGCCGGTTGGCGCCGTGCAGCCCGACGCTGGAGCATTCGCCCGCCGAGAACAGCCCCGGCAGTGGCGCCGCCGTGTTGCCTGCGGCCAGGATGCCTCCCATCGTGTAGTGCACCGCCGGCAGCACCGGAATCGGCGCCTTGGCGGGGTCGACGCCCAGGTATTCGACCGCCAGGTCGTAGATCTGCGGCAAACGCTCGCGCAGCTTCTTTTCACCCAGGTGGCGCAGGTCCAGGTGGACCACTTCGCCGTGCGGTCCGGGGATGGTGCGGCCCTTCTGCTTTTCGTGCCAGTAGGCCTGGCTGAGGCGGTCGCGCGGGCCGAGCTCCATGAACTTGTTGCGCGGCTCGGGTGAGGCCGGGCCCAGGCCGTAGTCCTGCAGGTAGCGATCCCCGTTCTTGTTGACCAGGAATCCGCCCTCGCCCCGGCAAGCCTCGGTGAACAGCAATCCGGTGCCGGGCATGCACGTGGGGTGGTATTGCACAAATTCCATGTCGCGCAACGGCACGCCGTGGCGATAGGCCAGCGCCATGCCGTCACCGGTGACGATGCCGCCGTTGGTGTTCTCGCGGAAGACGCGGCCCGCACCGCCCGTGGCGAAGATCACCGCCTTGGCCTGCACCAGCGTGAACTCGCCGGTGGCGATGTTGACGATCACCACGCCCTGCACACGCCCGTCATGCACCACCAAGTCGAGGCAGAAGTGCTCGTCAAACCGGTGGATGGACGGGAACTGCATCGACGTCTGGAACAGCGTGTGCAGCATGTGGAAGCCGGTCTTGTCGGCGGCGAACCACGTGCGCTCGATCTTCATGCCGCCGAAGGCGCGCACGTTGACGTGGCCGTCATCCTTGCGGCTCCAGGGACAGCCCCAGTGCTCCATCTGCACCAGCTCTTCGTGGGCGTGGGCGACAAAGTCGTCCACCACGTCCTGCTCGCACAGCCAGTCGCCGCCGGCCACGGTGTCGTGGAAGTGGGCCTCCAGGCTGTCGTGCGACTGCGTGACGGCGGCGGATCCACCTTCTGCCGCCACGGTGTGGCTGCGCATGGGGTAGACCTTGGAGATCAGCGCCACGTTCAGCTTGGGGTCGGCCTGGGCCACGGCCATGGCCGCGCGCAGACCGGCACCGCCGGCCCCGACGATGGCCACGTCGGCCAGGTAAGTGTTCATGCTCATCAGGAAGCCCTCAACGGGTCAGCACCAGCATCTGGTACAGGCCGCCGAAGAAGGAGGTCTTCTCCAGACGGGCAGGCGGCGCCTCGGCGGGCAGGAAGCTGCGGAGGTCGTGGTGCCACAGGTCCATGGCATAAGGCTCCAGGTGCTTGAACACCAGGCGCATCAGCGGGCGCAGCGGGTGCCAAGGCGCCGGCTGGTCGTAGTCCACGATCACCACACGGCCACCGGGGCGCACCACCCGCATCGCCTCGACCAAGGTGGCGCGGCGCACCGCCTCGGGCTGCTCGTGCATCAGAAAGAACATCAGCACCTGATCGCAACTCGCGTCAGGCAGGGTCAGCGAGGACGAATCCCCCTGCATCAAGGTCACGCGGGGATCGGTGGGCAGCTTGGCGGCCAGGTTGTCGAGCTGGACCGGCAGCACGTCGAGCACATCCAGCCGGGCATCAGGGGTCAGGCGTTCGCGCAGGCGGGGCGTGAGGTTGCCGTAGACGCAGGCCAGTTGCAGCGTGCGGCCCTTCACCGACGTGCCCAGCGCCTCCAGTGCCGCGTCCCGCAGCCGCCCGTAGTTGCCGAACAGGATGAGATTGACCAGCCAAGGGCGCTCGAACACCTGCACCGCTCGCGGATGGACATAGGCCCACCAATAAACCTGCTCCAGATAGCGGGGGATCACCGATGAACGGGCCTGTCGCGGCTGGCCCGTGCCCATCAGGACTTCGGCGGAAGGGGGAAGAGGCATGGACATTCAGCAAGGCCCCAAAAAGATTAGGGTTTCACCTTACTCCTTTGGAGGTAAAGCGCTGTGACAAGTCGCGACGGAACTTGACTGGCCTCAACTCTGGGAAAACTGGCGCGCACCGTAGACTGCCCGCATGCCCCACGCCGTGTCCCGTCTGCGTGCTGCCTGCATGGCGCACTGCACCACCCTGCCGAACCTGGACCGCAACGGCAAGGCCCGCAAGCCGCGCTGCGAACGCTGCCGCCTCGCCCCCAGCCACTGCATGTGCGCCTTGCGGCCGGTGGTGCCCACCCAGGCGGGCGTGTGCCTGCTGATGGCCTCGTTCGAGGCGCTCAAGCCCACCAACACCGGCTGGCTCATCGCCGATGTGGTGCCCGACACCACGGCCTACCTCTGGTCGCGCACGGCGGTCGACCCGGCACTGCTGGCCCAACTGGCCGACCCGCAGTGGCAGCCCTACGTCGTGTTTCCGGGCGAGTTCGTCGAGCCCGGACGCGTGCGCTCCACGCTGCTCGACGCGGTGGGCCACGAGGCCTCGCACACATCCGCAGCGGATGTGCCTCCCGAGGGCGCACGACCCGGCACCCGGCCCTTGTTCATCCTGCTGGACGGCACCTGGACCGAAGCCCGCAAGATCTTCCGCAAGAGCCCCTACCTCGACCGATTTCCGGTGCTGAGCCTGCAGCCCGAACAACTCTCGCGCTACCGGCTCCGACGGTCCAAGCAGGCGCAGCACTTCTGCACGTCGGAAGTGGCGGCGCTGTGCCTGGAACTGGCCGGCGACGAGCTGGCGGCGAGAACACTGGAGGCCTATCTGGACGTGTTCACCAGCCGGTATCTGCGGGCGAAGATTTCACAGCCGGTGGATGCGGGGGATGAGGCGCACGGGAGGCTGGCGAGCCTGCACGGCCCCTGAACCCGGAGAAGCACACCTCAGGCAACCTCAAATGCCGTCATTCGGCGGCTGCCTGCGCAGCACCTCCGCCGTCGCCCGCACGTGCACCTCCAACGCCAGCGCCGCCCGCGCCTCCTGACGCGCCATGGCGGCCTGGAAGATGGCCTCGTGCTCGCCATGCACGTTGCGCTCGGTGAGATGTGCCGACACTAGGCGCCGTGCCATCAACCGGTAGCGCTCGCCGTGGCGGTACAGGATCTCCAGGAAATGCCTCGACCAGCGTGAGCCGTGCGCGCCGATCAGCGCCTCGTGGAAGCGCTGGTTGCAGCGTTCCCAGTGGCCTTCGACGTGGGCGCCGTGACCGGCCTCGGCGGCGCTCAGATCATCCCAGGCCTGACGGACCTGCGCCTCCCACTGTGCATCGCCATGGCGGATGGAGGAACGCAGCGCCTCGGTTTCCAACATCACGCGCATCTGCGTGACGTCCTCCAGGTCGGCCAGGGACGTCTCGGCCACCCGGAAACCGCGCTGTCCTTCCACCCGCACCAGCGCATCGGACACCAGCAGCGACAGTGCCTCGCGCAGCGTGCCGGCCCCCACGTCGTAGGTGTCCTTCAGGTGCTCGACGCGCAGGCGCTGGCCGGGCTGCAACTGGCCCTGGATGATGTCGCGCCGCAGTGCCAAGTAGGCCCGCTCGGCCAGGGTGCGCGGGGCGGAAGCGGTTTCAGGCGTGGGCATGTGAGCCTCCGGGCGGATGATCAGAATGAAGAAGGCACGGACCGATCCCCCGATCCGCCATGACGCAAGCGATAGGCCAGTTGCGGCCGCGTCAAACCCAACAGCCGTGCAGCAGCCGAGAGGTTGCCTTCGGCGCGGTCCACGGCCAGGTGCAGCAGTCGGTGCTCCACCTCTTCCAGCGTCACGCCGGAGCTGAGCAGGTGTTCAAAAAGATCCGTCTCGGCACGATCGGGCAGGCGGGTGAGTTGGCCGTGCGGGTCCAACCCAGCGGCGGCCGGCACGGGTGAAAACGGGAACAGATGCTCCACCTCGATCGGCTCGTTCTGCCCGGCCAGGATCACGCCGCGCTCGATGAGGTTCTCCAACTCACGCACGTTGCCAGGCCATGGATGGTGCTGCAGCGCCTGCAAGGCCCGCTCACTGAAGCCGCGCAGGCGTTTGCCGTGCAGCGCGGTGAATCGGTTGAGCAACGCCTGAGCCAGCAGCTCGATGTCGCCCACGCGCTCGCGCAGCGGCGGAATGCAGATGGGGTAGATGTTCAGCCGGTACAGCAGGTCGCGGCGGAATCGCCCTTCGTGCACGGCCCGCTCGAGCTCGACGTTGGTGGCCGCCACCAGCCGCACGTTGACCTTGCGCACGCACTCGCTGCCCACGCGCTCGATCTCGCCCTCCTGCAGCGCACGCAGCAGCTTGGCCTGCAAGGGCATCGGCAGTTCACCGATCTCGTCGAGGAACAGGGTGCCGCCGTCGGCCCGCTCAAAGCGCCCCACGCGCGTGGCATGTGCACCGGTGTAGGCGCCCTTCTCCACACCAAACAGTTCAGCCTCGATCAGTTCGGCAGGCAGCGCGGCACAGTTCACCGCCACGAAGGGGCCAGCGCGCCGGTCGCTCAACTCATGCAGGGTGCGGGCGAAGCGCTCCTTGCCCACACCCGTTTCGCCGGTCAGCAGCACGGTGACCTGGGTGGCGGCGGCGCGCGCCAGCAGGTCGTAGGCCCGCAGGAAAGCGGGCGACTGCCCCAGCAGCGAGCCCTCGGGTTTGGCCGGCGCCAACGTGGACCGCAGCGCCTCGACTTGCTGACTGAGCGCATCGATCTGGTCCAGCAGCGAATCGGCCTCGAAGTACGGGCGGTAGGCCTCGCCGTCGGGCCAGTCCTCGATCGGCTTGCCAACGATGCGGCAGTGGTCGTGCCCGCAGGCCGAGCACTCCACTTCCTTGAACAGGATGAGCCGGCCCATGAAGGCCGAGGTGTAGCCGCAGGCGTAGCCGGTCAGCATCCAGCAACTCGGCTCTTCGGCCAGGCCGAAGTCCTGGCGGTGAGCGTAGGCCTCCCAGGAGTCGTCCCACTGGAACTCTCCGCTGTACTGGCCTGAGTCGGGATCAAACGCCATTTTCAGCGGGGTCACGCGAGCAGCGCCTTCGAGCATGTGCAGCTGCGGACCCACCAAAAAGGACTCGCGCAGATCGCGCCCAGGCCGGCACTTCTGGGCGAACTCGGCGTCGCGCAGGCCGCTGGTGTAGCCCATGCGGGTGAACACGCGCCGCGCCTGCGCCATGCCCATGGACTGGATCAGGTCCTGGCGCAGTGCGGCCATCGAAGCGGTGTGCATCAACAGCATCCGGCGATCGCCCAGCCAGATCGCACCCTCTTCGGGCGCAAAGCGCAGCAGGCGCCGCACGTCGCCGTCGGAAGGGTATTTCAAGGGGGGTTGCATGCGTGTCTCCGTCACGCCAGCCAATGCGGCGCGAACAAGGCCGCTCTGCGCGGCACGAATCTCGATATTTTTGAAGCATCGCCGCGTGCCGCACAACCGGGCCGAACCCGGCCTCACGAAAAGATCGAATGCCCCAGGTCGGTTTGACCAAATGGTGAAGTTCGATCTGCATCCGTCACGCGGAATCGGGCCTGACGGGTTCCAACAGCGCTCCAACAGGGCTTCGACGGGCCACTCGGGGCCCTCCGGCTCAGGACATACCCTAGAAATATCGAGATTTCAGCCCCTGGCACGCCCACCGGGCCCGGCCGTTGCAAACAGGCCCTCCGACTGCCGGAGACCTGCCTTGAACGTCACTTCCTTTGATCCCGCCCGCCGATTCGTCCGTGTGGTGGAACGCCGCCCGGACGGCCTCGTCGAGTTCGAGTTCGCCGTGGGCGAGCCCGAGCTGTTCGTCGAGATGCTGCTGCCACAGGCCGCGTTTGAGGCCTTCTGTGCCGAACAGGGCGTGAGCCCCGCCGATTTCCTGCCCACCGCCGCCCTGCGCGCCGACGAGGCCTGGACCTGGACCCTGCACGAAGCCGTCGCCCGAGAGAAAGCCGCCAGCCAAGAGGCGACGACCTCGCTCCCTGATTCCGCCGCCCATCGCCACTGACGCGACCGGCACTTCCCCGCCATCCCCACAACAACCCCACCCGGAGACAACAGGCATGCAAATCGACCTGCGCACCGTCGCGATCAAGCCGCTGCGACACACCTTCACCCATGTGGCCAAGCGCATCGGCGGCGACAAGCCCGCCACGCGTTACCAAGAAGGCACTTTCGACCTTCAGGCCACCGAGAACTTCCACTACCGCCCGACCTGGGACCCCGAACACGAGATCTTCGACGCCTCGCGCACGAAGGTCGTCATGAAGGACTGGTACGCGCTGAAGGATCCGCGCCAGTTCTACTACGGCACCTACACCGCCACCCGCGCCCGCCAGCAGGAAACGGCCGAAACCAGTTTCGAGTTCGTGGAGTCGCGCGGCCTGGACACGGCCCTGCCCGAAGGCGTGCGCCAGGTCGCCCTGGACGTGCTGCTGCCGCTGCGCCACGTGGCCTGGGGCGGCAACATGAACTGCTCCTACATCTGCGCCTACGGCTACGGCACGGCCATCACCCAGCCGCACATCTACCAGGCCATGGACCAACTGGGCATCGCCCAGTATCTGACCCGCATCGGACTGCTGCTGGCCGACCCCGAGGCGCTGGACACCGCCAAGTCGCAATGGATCGGTGACCCCAAGTGGCAGGGCCTGCGCCACGCACTGGAAGACATGTTCGTCATGGACGACTGGTTCGAGCTGTTCATCGCGCAGAACCTGGTGCTCGACGGCCTGCTGTACCCGCTGGTCTACAGCCACTTCATCGACGACCACCTGACGCTGCAGGGCGGTTCGGCCATCGCCATGCTCACCCGCTTCATGACCGACTGGTCCGCCGAAACCTCGAAGTGGGTCGACGCCCAGGTCAAGGTGGCTGCGGCTGAATCTCCGGAAAACAAGGCGCTGATTCAGCAGTGGACCGCGGCCTGGAACGAACGCATTTCCGCCGCCCTGGCGCCGCTGGCCCAGCACGCTCTGGGCGACAAGGCGGAATCCGTGATGGCCGACATTCAGTTGGCGTTCCATGCTCGACTGAAAAAGTCGGGCCTGTCCGCCTGACCTTTCTCGAATCGAACCCGTTCGAATCCCCCACGACACGAAAGCGAAACCCGCCATGTCGACCGTCTTCATCGCCTTTCAGACCAACGACGACAGCCGCCCGATCGTCGAATCCATTCTCGCGGACAACCCCCAGGCCGAGCTTCAGGAGCAACCGGCCATGGTCAAGATCAATTCCGAAGGAAAACTGGTCATCAAGCGTGAGTCCATCGAAGAAAGGATCGGCCGGCCTTTCAACCTGCAGGAACTGCACCTGAACCTGATCACGCTGTCGGGAAACATCGACGAAACCGACGACGAATTCACCCTGAGCTGGAACCGCTGATTTAGCGGGACATTGAACACCGACAGGAGACAGACACCATGGACATGCAAGCCACCAAGAAAAAGCTGGGCCTCAAGGAGCGTTACGCCCTGATGACCCGCGGCCTCGATTGGGAAACCACCTACCAGCCGATGGAAAAGGTGTTTCCCTATGCCGACTACGAAGGCATCAAGATCCACGACTGGGACAAGTGGGAAGACCCCTTCCGCCTGACGATGGATGCGTACTGGAAATACCAGGCCGAAAAGGAAAAGAAACTCTACGCCATCATCGACGCCTTCGCGCAGAACAACGGCCACCTGGGTGTGACCGATGCGCGTTACATCAACACGCTGAAACTGTTCCTCAACGGCATCAGCCCGCTGGAATACATGGCGCATCGGGGTTTTGCCCACGTGGGCCGCCAGTTCCCGGGCGTGGGCACGCGCGTGGCCTGCCTGATGCAGTCGCTCGACGAGATCCGTCATTCCCAGACGCAAATCCACTCGATGAGCAACTACAACAAGTACTACAACGGCCTGCACAGCTTCCCGCAGATGATCCAGCGGGTCTGGTACATGAGCGTGCCGCGCTCGTTCTTCGACGACGCCTACACCGCCGGACCGTTCGAGTTCATGGTGTCCATTGGCTTCAGTTTCGAGTACGTGCTTACTAACTTATTGTTCGTGCCCTTTGTGTCGGGTGCGGCCTACAACGGCGACATGGGCGCGATGACCTTCGGCTTCTCCGCTCAGTCGGACGAAGCGCGGCACATGACGCTGGGCCTGGAATCCATCAAGTTCATGCTGGAACAGGACCCGGACAACCTGCCCATCGTGCAGCGCTGGATCGACAAGTGGACGTGGCGCGGATACCGCGTGCTGACCCTGGTCGGCATGATGATGGATTACATGCTGCCCAAGCGTGTGATGAGTTGGAAGGAAGCCTGGGAAATCTATTTCGAGCAGAACGGCGGCGCGCTGTTCAAGGACCTGGCCCGTTACGGCATTCGCCCGCCGAAGTGGCTGGACCAGATCGAAAAGGACAAGGACCACATTTCCCACCAGGCCTGGGCGACGTTCTACAACTATTCGGCCGCCAGCAATTTCCACGCGTGGACACCGACCGATGAAGAATTGGATTGGCTGTCGAGCAAGTATCCGGACAGTTTCGACAAGTACTACCGCCCGCGCCTGGAATACTGGCGCGACGAGGCCGCCAAGGGCAACCGGTTCTACAATACCACCTTGCCGATGCTGTGCCAGACCTGCCAGATTCCGATGATCTTCACGGAGCCGGACGATCCGACGCAGATTGCCTACCGGGAATCGACCTACCACGGCATGAAGTTCCACTTCTGCTCGGACGGCTGCAAGGACATCTTCGACCACGAGCCGGAAAAGTATCAGCAGTCGTGGCTGCCGGTGCACCAGATCTACCAGGGCAACTGTTTCAACCCCGGCGTGGACCCGACCGCCGAGGGTTTTCAGCCGCTGCCTGCCGTGCTGGATTACTACAACATCCAGATGGGCCGGGACAACATGGATTTCGAGGGTTCGGAGGACCAGAAGAACTTCGCCGTCTGGCGCGGTGCGGCCACGTCCAACACCTGATTCACCGCGAAGGGTGTGCGGCCTCCCGAGACGCCGCACACCGTCCAGTCCCCGTTTTCCAAGGAGATTCCCATGCCCGTCGCTGCCCTCAAACCTTATGAATTCGAGCCCGCCGACAAGCTCGAAAACTTCCACGGCAATCAGCTGATTTATGTCGGCTGGGACCAGCACCTGATGTTCTGTGCGCCGTTCTGTTTCCCGCTGCCGCCGGCGATGCCATTTGGCGGCCTGGTCGAACAGGTGCTGCCGGGTGCGTTCGGCTACCACCCGGAGTTCAAGCAGATCGACTGGTCGACCGTGCAGTGGCTCAAGGGTAACGGCACCGCCGCCGGTGAGCCCTTCACGCCGGATTTTTCCAAGTCCCTGGCCGAGAACGGCCTGGGCCACAAGGACGCGATCCGCTTCCGCACGCCCGGCCTGAACGGCATCGGCGGCTCGGCTTCCTGATTTTTTGACCGATCGCACGCTGGCCCGTGCGACCCGCCGCGACCTGCGGACCTGCGTGTCCGTGGGTCGCGGCACCCCTCAACGCTGTGACGGCCTGACGCCATGTCCTACCAACTCACGATCGAACCCCTGGGCCAGACGCTGGACGTCGAAGACGGCCAGACCATCCTCGACGCCAGCCTGCGCGCCGGCTTCTACCTGCCGCACGCCTGCGGCCACGGCCTGTGTGCCACCTGCAAGATCCGCGTCCTGGACGGCGAGATCGACCACGGCGAGGCCTCCAACTTCGCCCTGATGGACTACGAGCGCGAAGAAGGCCAGACCCTGGCCTGCTGCGCCTCGCTGCAGTCCGACGTCGTCATCGAAGCCGACATCGAAGAAGACCCCGATGCGCTCAACCTGCCGGTGCGCGACTTCGAGGGCACGGTCAGCCGCATCGAGGACCTGACGCCCACCATCAAGGGCGTGTGGATCACGCTGGACGCGCCGGAAGGCCTGCGTTTCCAGGCCGGCCAGTACGTGCAGCTCAACCTGCCGGACGGCTCGGGCTCACGCGCGTTTTCACTGGCCAACCCGCCGTCGGACCCGCGCGAGGTGGAGCTCAACATCCGCTACGTGCCGGGCGGGCAGGCCACGACCTGGGTGCATCAGCAGTTGAAGGCGGGTGACCGGGTGACGCTGTCCGGCCCCTACGGACGCTTCTTCGTGCGCAAGTCGGCCAGCCAGCCCTCGCTGTTCCTGGCGGGCGGATCAGGGCTGTCGAGCCCCAAATCCATGATCCTGGACCTGCTGGCCGATCAGGGCGCAGCCGCCGGCCAAGGCCACGGTGGACGCCCCTCGGGCGTGGGCGCGGATGGCCAGCCGCTGCCGATGACCCTCGTCTACGGCGCCCGAAACCTCGCCGAGCTCTACGACCACGATCTTTTCGTCGATCTGGCGGCCAGGCACCCGCACTTCACCTACGTGCCCGCGCTGTCCAACGAGCCGGAGGACAGCGGATGGTCGGGCTTCCGAGGTTTTGTGCACGACGCGGCCAAGGCCCACTTCGACAATGACTTCCGTGGCCGCAAGGCCTACCTCTGCGGCCCGCCCGTGATGATCGAGTCGTGCATTGCCACGCTGATGCAGGGCCGCCTGTTCGAGCGCGACATCTACACCGAGAAGTTCATCTCGGCGGCCGACGCGAGCCAGCAGATGCGCAGCCCGCTGTTCAAGCGGCTGTGACGCCGGGCGCAGGAGACTGACCGTGTTCGGCCGAGAACTCGCGCACCACCCGCAGGAACGCCGCCAGGATCGGCGAGGGGTCGCCCTTGCGGTACAGGCAGCTCAGTTCGATGTCGCTCAGGGTGTCGCAACGCAACGGGCGGTAGGTCACGCCGGGCAGGTTCAGGCTGGCCGACGAGGCCGTGGTCACGCACAGGCCGAAGCCGCCGGCCACCAGGGCGACGGCGGTCAGCACGTCTTCGACCTCCTGCTCCACCCGAAACGGCACGCCCGCATCGCGGAAGGCGCCGGTCACCTCCTGCGCCAAGCCCTTCATCGGGACGTTGGGGTAGAGGATCAGCGGCAGGCCGGCCATGTCGGCGATGGCGATCTCGGCTTGCGCGCTCAGCGGGTGTGCCGAGGGCAGCGCCACCACCAGGCGCTCGCGCAGCACGGTCTCGACCACCAGATCGTCCTCGGGCGGCACCAGGCGGTTGAAGCCCACGCTGATGCGGCGCTCGCGCAGGGCTTCGAGCTGCTCGGCCTTGGTGAGGTTGCGCAGCTCGATCTTGACCTCGGGCCGCTCGGCGTGGAAACGCGCCAGGATGCGTGGGATCACGTCCAGCACGCCGGAGCCGAACAGGCCCACCTCCAGCCGGCCGATCTGCCCTTGTCCGGCGAGCTTGGTGCGCTCCTTGGCGCGCTGGGCCAGGTGCAACAGATTGGGCACCTCGTCGAGCAGGGTCTGGCCGGCGGCGGTCAGCTCCACGCCCTTGGGGGTGCGGATGAACAGCAGGGTGTCCAGCTCCTCTTCGAGCGCGCGGATCTGGCGCGTCAGCGGCGGCTGGGCCATGTGCAGGCGCTCGGCCGCACGTCCGAAATTCCGCTCCTCGGCCAAGGCGAGGAAGTAGCGCATCTGTCGCAGGTCCATGGCAGGCGGGCCTTTGGTTTTATCAATACCTTGATGGTATCAAACGGCAGATATCCAGTATTGGACAGTATCGACGCACTTTTTTATCGTGACGTCAGTGGACCCCGGCTCCCGACCGACCACGCGCCCGCAGAGGCGCTGGCGGGGGCCTGATGCAGGAGACAAGCATGAAACATCAAGTCCTCATCGAAGACACCGGAGAGACCTACCGGTGCGACGAGAACCAGAACGTCCTCGTGGGCATGGAAGCCCTGGGACGCAAGGGCATTCCCGTCGGTTGCCGCAACGGCGGCTGCGGCGTGTGCAAGGTCGAGATCACCGAAGGCCGCTACGTGTCGCGTGTCATGAGCCGTGACCACGTCAGTGCCGAAGAAGAAGCCCGAGGCTGCGTGCTGGCCTGCCGGGTGCGCCCCATCACCGACCTGCACCTGAAGGTCATCGGACTCATGAAAAAGAGCGTGTGCCGTCCCCTGACGAGCGCCGCCGCCCAACCCGTTCACCCCACCTGATCCCCACCTGAGAGAGCAAAGGAGACAAACCATGGCCATGACTGGCGTTCTGCGACCCGGACACGCAGTGATCCGCGTCCTCGACCTTGAAGAATCGGTCGATTTCTACACCAACGTGATGGGTCTGAAGGAGACCGGCCGCGACAAGTCGGATCGCGTCTACTTCAAGTGCAACGACGAGCACGACCACAACAGCTTCGTCATCCGCAAGTCCGACCGCGCCGGGCTGGACCACTTCGGCTTCAAGGTGCTGAACAAGGCCACGCTCGACACGCTGGACGGCCGCCTGCGCGAATACGGTGTGGCCACCGAGCGCGTGAAGGCTGGCGAAATGCTGGAAACGGGCGAGCGCGTGCGCTTCCAACTGCCCACCGGCCACATGATCGAGCTCTACGCCGAGAAGACCGGCGTGGGCAACGGCCTGGGCCAGATCAATCCGGAAGCCTGGCTGGAGAACCAGAAGGGCATCAACCCGATCCGCATGGACCACTGCCTGATCTACGGCGGCGACATCGACGGCAACCGCAAGCTGTTCGAGGAGGTGCTGGACTTCTCGCTGGTCGAACGCGTCAAGCTTGAAGACGGCACCACCGATCTGGCCACCTGGCTGACCTGCTCGCCCAAGGCGCACGACATCGCCATGGTCCGCCATCCGGAGGACGGCAAGCTGCACCACGTCAGCTTCATGCTCGAGAGCTGGGAACAGGTGCTGCGCGCGGCCGACATCATGAGCATGCACCGCGTCTCCATCGACATGGGCCCGACCCGCCACGGCATCACGCGCGGCACGACGATCTATTTCTTCGACCCCTCGGGCAACCGCATGGAGACCTTCTGCGGCGGCTACCAGTGGTACCCCGACCTGCCGCCCACCACCTGGACCTGGGACGAAGTCGGCCGCGCGATCTTCTATCACGACCGCAAGCTCAACGACGCCTTCCTGGGCGTGGTGACCTGAGCGTCCGGACCGAGTGAGTCTCCGCCCTGAAAGCACGACAGGGCTCTTTTCCCTCCCGGACGGTCAGCGCAGGCTTGATCGTCCGGGGTCTTTTCGGATCTCCCCACCCGAAACCATGAATCCACCGATCGTGAACCGCTCCGTGCCCTCGGCCACCCTGACCGCCGAAGCCACGTCCCTCGCCTTGCAGGCCACCGTCGCGCACGCCGAGGCGCTGGGCATACGCATCAACGTCGCCGTGACCGACGCCTCGGGCACCCTGGCGGGCTTCTTGCGCATGCCCGGCGCCTTTCTGCATTCCATCGACATCGCCATCGACAAGGCCTACACGGCGGCGAGCTTCGGCTTTCCGACCTCGCGCTGGATGGACATCTTCAAGGACAACGAGGCCCTGCGCCTGGGCATGCCGCACCGGCCGCGCCTGGTGGTGTTCGGCGGCGGACTGCCCATCGTCGAGCCTGGGGCGGATGGCACACCGGGCAGCGGTGCGCGCCTGGGTGGCATCGGCGTCTCGGGCGGCTCGGCCGAGCAGGACGAGGAATGCGCTCGCGCCGGCTTGCGGGCCATCGGCCTGGAGTAAGCCGCGCCGGCAGTCGACCAGACGCATCACCCCTTCCAACAGATTCCGATTCCTTCTTTCATTCATTGACTCACTGCGGACCTTCCGCGCCTGGAACCCTCATGAAACAGTTCCTCAACTTCATCAACGGTGAATTCGTTTCCACCGGCAAGACATTCGAGAACCGTGCGCCGGCCAACAACCAGGTGATCGGCCTGGTCCACGAAGCCGGTCAGGCCGAAGTGGACGCCGCTGTGGCCTCCGCTCGCGCCGCGCTCAAGGGTGACTGGGGCAAGATGAGCGTGGTCAAGCGCGTGGAGCTGCTCTACGCCGTGGCCG
>CAYYCN010000038.1:0-26379 GCA_964470355.1 uncultured Sphaerotilus sp. | reverse complement strand
TCCGCGCGATCCGCGACTACTTCACCGCCGACATCGGCGAGATCCTGATCGACACGGACGACATCTACGAGCAGGCCAAGCAGTTCATGCTGCACGTCATGCCCGAGACGGCCAACCGCGTGAAGCGCTACCGCGACGATGCGCCGCTGTTCAGCCGCTTCCAGATCGAGCACCAGATCGAGACGGCCTTCAGCCGCACGGTGCATCTGCCTTCGGGCGGCGCCATCGTGATCGACCACACCGAAGCGCTGGTGGCCATCGACATCAACTCGGCGCGCGCCACCCGCGGCGGCGACATCGAGGAAACGGCGACCCGCACCAACCTCGAAGCCGCCGACGAAATCGCCCGCCAGTGCCGCCTGCGCGACCTGGGCGGCCTGATCGTGGTCGACTTCATCGACATGGAAGAGGCCAAGAATCGCCGCGAGGTCGAGACCCGACTGCGCGACGCCCTGCGCCAGGACCGGGCGCGCGTTCAGTTCAGCTCCATCTCGAAGTTCGGCCTGCTCGAACTCAGCCGCCAGCGCCTGCGCCCGGCGCTGAGCGAAGGCTCGCACATCACCTGCCCGCGCTGCAACGGCACCGGCCACATCCGCGACACCGAGTCTTCCGCGCTGCAGATCCTGCGCATCATCCAGGAAGAGTCGATGAAGGAAGGCACGGCCGCCGTGCACGTGCAGGTGCCGGTGGAGGTGACCTCGTTCCTGCTGAACGAGAAGCGCACCGAGATCACCAAGATCGAGCTCAAGCAGCGCTGCACCGTGCTTCTGGTGCCCAACAAGCACCTCGACACGCCGAACTACAAGCTCGAGCGCCTGCGCCACGACGATCCGCGTCTGGAAAACCTCTCCGCCAGCTATTCGATGATCGAGGAGCCGGAGGAGGAAGTCGGCATCACCCGCCGCGAGAAGGCCAAGCCCAAGCAGGAGCCGTTGATCAAGGGTGTGTTGCCTGACCAGCCGGCGCCGGTGGCGGCGCCCAAGGCGGAACCCGAGGTTCCCGCGCCTGCCACCGCGTTCGCGGCGGCACCGGTGGTGACGCCGGCTTCGGCCTCGACGGCTCCGGCCGTGGCCAGTGGCGGCTTCTTCGGTTGGCTGCGTCGCTTGTTTGTCGGCAACGAGCCGGCGCCGATTCCGAGCGCACCGGTCGTGGCGCCGGAAGCGGTGGTCGAGCCGGTCGCTCCGACGTCGAACGGTCGTCGGGACGGCGGGCGTGGGGACCGCGAGGGTCGTCGTGACGGTGCCCGCCGCGATGGCAACGGTGGGGGCAGTGGCCGCGGGGGGCGTCGCAACGAGCGTGGCGAGGCCCGCGCTGAACGCACGGAGCGTCCGGACCGGGCCGAAGGCCAGGAGGGCCGTCGAAATGGCCGTGGCGACCGCGCTGAGCGCGGTGGCGAGCGCCCGGAACGTGCAGAGCGTCCTGAGCGTGGCGAGCGCGCCGACCGTTCGGTGACGAACGAAGTGCCGCGCCGTGAACGCGGCGAGGGCGCCGGTGAGGACCGTCCGGACCGCCGCGGCCGTGACCGTCGCCAGCAGGCGGTGGCCGAGGTCGAGGAGCTGAACCTGGCCCGCGCGACCGAGGTGTCGGTCGAGGCCGGTGACGCGATCGAATCTCCGGAGGCCCTGTCTGGTGAATCCTCGGCGGATCGGGATGCCCGCCGTCGCCGCGGAGGTCGTGGACGTGGCCGTCGCGACCGCGACGAGGTGCGTGACGACGCCGTGGAAGGCGCGGAAGGGTCCGACGGCGCCAGTGAAACCACGCCGATGGGCGTGCTGCGCGTGTCGTCCGAGGGTGTGGCAGAAGACACCCGCCGTGACTCGGTGGACGAGCCCTTGGGTGCGGACGCCGGTGACACTGCAGACGGTCAGGAGGGCCGCCGTCGCCGTCGCCGGGGTGGGCGTGGGCGTGACGTGCCCGTGAGCGATGCCATCGAAGACGCCGAAGGCGTTGACGGGGCGCTGGCCGCTGCCGCCGGGGTGGCGGTGATGGCCGTGGCCGGGGATCTCTCGCCCGCGACGTCGGAGGTGCCGCTTGCCGCCGATGAGGCCTCCGGGGCCGAGTCGGTCGAGGAGGGTGTCACGACACTCACCTCTGCGCCTGAGGACGCTGCGGCGGAGTCTCCGCTCGTGTCGGAGGCCCCTGCGGCTGAAGCGGCAGAGCGCTTCGAGTTGCCTGTGGAGTCCCTGGGGGAACTGGCTGCGCAGGCCGGCCTCGAGTGGGTGCACAGCGACGCGGAACGTGTCCGGGTGGTCCAGGCCGCGATCGCTGCCGAACCCAAGCCGGTGCATGTGCCGCGCGTGATCGTGCCGGTGGTGCTGGTCGACGAGGGTCCGCTGATCCTGGTGGAAACGCGCCGCGATCTGGCCCACTTCCCGCTGCCGTTTGAGCAGACCGAGGCGCCCGCGTCGGTGTGACGCCTGGCTGAGCCCGAACGGGCCTGAGCGCCTCCGAACCGCCGCAAGGGCCTGTCCCTTCGCGGCGGTTTTTCTTGGGCGACGGCACCGGCGTGTCCGCCCTGACAGAATCGCAGCCGTGAATTCAACCTCCACCGCACTTCTGGACGAGCCCTTTGTCTTGCTGGACGACGCCTTGGCCCCTGAGGGGCAGAAGCGTTCGCGCCTGTACACCGGTTGGCGCCGGACGTTCACCTGCCACGATCCGGCCTCGTTGGAGGCTGTCTGGCAGCAAGCCCGAGCCGAGCAGGACTCGGGGGCCCATCTGGTGATGTGGGCCGACTATGAATGGGGTGTCCGGTTGCACGGGGTGACGTTGGGCGCTGGCGCCAGCGCCCCGGGGGTGTTGAGTTGGGTGGCTTTTGATCGCTGTGAGTGGATGGATGTGTCGGAGGTGGCGCTCTGGTTGAGCTCGCAGGACCCCACGGAACGCTCCGGCGTGATGGGCGCCGTGCACGATGCGCCGTCTGTGGCGGGGGTGCTGGCGCTGCAGCCGGATCAGGCGCCGGACACTTACCGGGACGCCATCCACCGGATTCAGGACTGGATCCGGGCGGGCGACACCTACCAGGTGAACCACACGTTGCGGCTGCAGGGCGACATGGTGGGGTCGCCTCTGGCGTTGTACCGTCGCCTCCGGGCGCGCCAGCCGGTGGCGTTTGGCGCCTTGGCGCGGTGGCCGCAAGGACATTGGATCGTGTCCTGCTCGCCCGAGCTGTTTGTGCGGCACGAGCAGGGGCGTCTGCAGACTCGGCCCATGAAGGGCACGGTGGCCCGCGCTACCGACCCTGAGCGCGACGGTGAGCGCCGCGCGTGGTTGGCCGCCGATCCGAAAAATCGTGCCGAGAACCTCATGATCGTTGACCTGCTGCGCAACGATCTGGGGCGCATCGCCCGGGTGGGCAGCGTCCGGGTGCCTCGGCTGTTCGAGATCGAGGCCTACCCGACCGTGTACCAGATGACGTCCACCGTGGAGGCGGAGCCCCGGGCGGGCGTGTCGGTGCCCGAGGTGCTCAGGGCGCTGTTCCCCTGCGGGTCCATCACGGGGGCGCCCAAGCACCACACGATGGCATTGATTGACCGCCTGGAGCCCTCTCCGCGCGGGATCTACACCGGAGCGATCGGCTGGATCGACGCCCCATCCTCCCGGACGGAGGCGGGGCCTTCTCTGCCCGATTTCTGTTGGTCCGTGGCCATCCGCACGCTGGAAATCGGCGGGGGCCCGACCCCAGACAGCGCTCGGCGGCCCGTGCGGTTGGGGGTGGGCGGCGGCATCGTCCTGGATTCCGTGGCGGACGAGGAGGCCGAGGAGGCCCTCCTCAAGGCGCGATTCGTCACCGCGTGTGATCCGGGGTTCACCCTGTTCGAGACGGTCCGGGTGGTGCAGGGGCGTGCGTGGAGATGGTCGGCGCACCTGGCTCGGCTGCAGGCCAGTGCGCAGGCGTTGGGGTTCACCTGCGATGGGCGCGAAGTCACCCGTGTGGTGGAGAAGTCCGCGGCCGCAACCCTTTCGGCGATCCCGCCCGGCGGGGGGCTGGGGTCCAACGCCTGGGGCGACGCGGAAACCGCGGCGCCGGTGTTCCGGCTCCGGCTCGATCTCTCCCGGGATGGCACGTGTGTGGCGCGTGTGGCTCCGCTGGCGCCGTTGGCGGCGGGACCGGTCCGGCTGGGTTGGGCCGATCGCGGTCTCACGCCGCTGGAGGCGGAGTTGGCCGCTCACAAGACGTCTTGCCGGGCCACTTACGACGCGGCGATTCGACGCTGCGAATCGGTGGGGTGGTTTGACGCCCTTCACGTCAACGCCCGGGGAGAAGTGACGGAAGGGGCCCGCAGCGCTTTGCGGGTGCGCTTGGCGGGACGGTGGTTCACGCCCGCCCTGAGCAGCGGGGGGTTGCCGAGCCTGATCCGTGCGGAGTGGCTGGCAGACCCCCTCCTGAGGGTGGAGGAGCGGGTGCTGACGCGCGCCGATGTAGATGCCGCCGAGGCTTGGTGTGTCGGCAACGCCTTGCGAGGCTCCCTGGAGGCCTGCCGGCCCCAGTGAAGTCTGCGCGTGGCCTCAGTCGGCCAGGCCGCTGGCGTCGTCGTCGGCCAGGCGTTCCATGGCGCGCAGGTAGGGGGCGTGGTGCATCAACTCGTCCCACGGCAGGGGCGGGGTCATGGGCAGCAGGGCCTGGCGGCGGCGCTCGCTCTCCGGATCCATCTGCCATTCCCCCCGTTCCAGCGCGGACCACAGGCCATCGAGCAGTTCGTCAACGGCCTTGCCGCCATCGAGTGACTGGTTGCACAGCAGCGCCAGGTCACAGCCGGCGTTCAGGGCCATTGTCGCGGCCTCGGTGTAGCTCAGCACGGCGCCTCCGCGGACGCCGGGCACGCGGCGTGCACCTTCCATGCTCAAGTCATCGCTGAACACGGCCCCGGTGAAGCCCAGTCCGTCGCGCAGCACATCGCGCAGCCAGACCTCGGAGTAGCCGGCTGGGCGCGGATCCACGCGGGAATAGACGACATGGGCGGGCATCACGCTGGTCAGGCAGGTGGACAGCCATTCGTACGGGCGGGCGTCGTCCAGCAAGAGGTCCTGCAGTGAACGGTCGTCCGTCGGGGCCGCGACGTGGCTGTCCGCTTCGGCCCAGCCGTGTCCGGGAAAGTGTTTGCCGCAGTTGGCCATGCCGGCCTGGAGCAGGCCGTGCATGACGCTGCGGGCCAGGGCCGTGGCGACCCGGGGGTCGCGGTGGAAGGCGCGGTCGCCGATCACGCCGCTGCGTCCGTGGTCGAGGTCGAGCACCGGTGCAAAGCTGAAATCCACCCCACAGGCGCGCAGTTCCGACGCCAGGATGAACCCGGCGGCGGTGGCCATGTCGCACGCGGTCATGGCGCCCGTGCCGGGGCCGTCGGTGTCCTTCATCCAGCGTTCACCCAGGGTGCGCATCGCGGGCAGATGCGTGAAGCCGTCGGTGCGGAACCGCTGGACCCGGCCGCCTTCGTGGTCGACGCAGACCAGCACGTCCGGTCGGATCGACTTGATCTCGGCCACCAGATGCACGAGCTGGTGGCGGTCCTTCCAGTTGCGTCCGAACAGGATCAGGCCACCGGTGAGGGGGTGCTCCAGCCGCCGGCGGTCGTCGTCGTTGAGCTGGGTGCCGGCGATGTCGAGCACCACGGGCGCGTGCGTCGGACTCCAGTCCAGATCGAGCAATTCGATCTCCGGCAAGTCGAGCCCGAAGGTCTCGGTCCCCGATGCGGCCACGGCGGGCGCCGGTGACCGAGCGCTGGAAGCGGCGGGCTCTTTCCGGTCGGCGCGGGCCTTGCGGGAGGCGGGGGATTTTTTCTTCGTGGCCATGGCGAAAACCTTCGGTGGGAGGGGCGGTGGGTCGCGATCGGGTGCGGTGGAGTGGGCCCGATTCAGCTCTGGGCCTCGACCACCACAAAGGTGGTGGCGTAGTCGGTTTCGTCCGTCACGCTGACGTGGGCGGTCAGGTGGCGCTCGACGCACCACTCGGCCAAGGGCCCGTGCAGACGGATTTCGGGTTTGCCGCTGGGGCCGTTCAGGATCTCGCATCGCCGCCATGCCATGGGCGCGCGCAAGCCCAGCCCGATGGCCTTGGAAAACGCTTCCTTGGCTGAAAAGCGGGTGGCGAGGTAGGCGATGCCACGGGCTTCGCAGCGGCTGCGGCGTGCGTGGAAGACCTGGAGCTCTTGGGGGCCGAGCACATGCTCGGCAAAACGGTCACCACGGCGTTCCAACACGCGGGCCACGCGGCGCACGTCGCAAATGTCGGTGCCGATGCCGTAGATCATGTGCCGGAGGTCCGGGTCTGGCGTGGACCGGTCGAGGCGCCGGTTGTCCGCTCCGGCTGTGATCCGGCGGGGGCGTTGGCCCGCTGAATGCAGCGCTGGTAGTCGCGAATGGTTTCGGTGTATCCCAGCTCCAGCGCGTCCGCGATCAGTGCGTGACCGATGGACACCTCCTGCACCCCAGGTACGGCGCGCAGGAAGTCGGTCAGGTTGTCGCGGTTGAGGTCGTGGCCGGCGTTGATCTCCAGGCCAACGGCCAAGGCCGCTTCCGCGGTACGCACGTAGCGCTGCAGCACCTCGTCTTGCTGGGGGGTGCCCCAGGCGCTGGCGTAGGCCTCGGTGTAGAGCTCCACCCGGTCGGCGCCGGCGGCACGGGCGGCCGCCATCATGTCCGGCATCGGATCCATGAACAGGCTCACGCGAACGCCCAGCGAGCGGGTTTCGTCGATCAGCGGGCGCAGCCGTTCCAGGTCGTCCGGAAAGCTCCAGCCGTGGTCCGAGGTGAATTGGCCGATCGTGTCGGGCACGAACGTGGCCTGATGGGGGCGCGTGGCGCGCACCACCTCCATCAGGTTGTGAAAGGGATTGCCTTCGATGTTGTATTCCACGTGTGGCCAGGCGGTGAGCACGGCGGCCAGATCGGTGATGTCGTGGCTGCGGATGTGGCGCTCGTCCGGGCGCGGGTGGATGGTGATGCCCTGGGCCCCCGCTTGCAGCACGATTTCGGCTGCGCGGGTGACGCTGGGGATGCCCAGATGCCGCGTGTTGCGCAGCAGGGCCACCTTGTTGAGGTTGACGGACAAGGCCGTGCGGCCACCTGGCGAGCCGGCTTCGGGGGCGACGAGGGGATTCATGTCGAGCGGGAGTCGATGAGTTGCTGCACCTCGACCATCAGGGCGCGGGTGCGCAGTGTCGAGGTGTGCAGATGATAGTGAAGCAGCGTGCGCAACTGGTTCCGCAGCTCGTGAGGCGAGGCTTGGCAGGCTTGGTGCAGTGCGCCCCGGTCGCGGGCGTCGAGTGCCGCCTGCAGGGCCAGCAACTGCAGGCCGCTGAGGCCCGAGTCTGCAGGGATCACGCCCGCTTCGGCATCCAGCCGGTGACGGGCCTGGGCCTGCACCGGCTGTTGGGTGGCGGTGATCCGGCCCAGTTCGGGCAACACGCCCATCTCGGTCAACAGGCTCACCTCGAAAGCCCGCAGGGCCGCGGCGGTGGCCACGTCGTCCGCGTGTCGCCCCGCCTCGGCGAGCACGGGCAGCGTGGCGCTGTAGGTGTCGAACAGCCGGGGGTGGGGGTCCTGCCGGGCCAGCGCCCGCAGCAGCAGCTCGTTGAGGTGAATCCCCGACAGGAGGGCCCCGCCGGCCAGCATGGCGCCGCCTCCGGCCCATTCGGCGCCGCGCAGCAACTGGATCTCGGCGCCCTGTTCCTGGCGCTTGCCGCCCAACGTGACCGACAGTCGCTGAAAGGGCAGCAGAACGGAACGCAGCTGCGAATAGGGCCGTTTGGCGCCCTTGGCCACCAGGGCGATGCGCCCCTGCTCCCGCGTGAAAACGTCCAGAATCAGGCTGGACTCGCTCCAGTCGTGGTGGTGGAGCACATAGGCGGCCAGCGGCGCCGGCGCACTGCGACGCGTGGCCATGCCGAGCGCTTATTCGTAGCCGTAGCTCTTGAGACGCTGTTCGTCATCGGCCCAGCCCGAGCGGACCTTGACCCACAGCTCCAGGAAAACCTTGCCGGATGTCAGGCGCTCCAGTTCCTGGCGGGCCTCCATGCCGATGCGCTTGAGGCGCTCGCCGCCGTCGCCGATGACGATGCCCTTGTGTGAGTCGCGCTCCACGACGATGGTGGCGGCGATGCGGCGCAGCTTGCCTTCTTCCTCGAACTTGTCGATCTGGACCGTCGAGGTGTAGGGCAGTTCGTCGCCGGTCAGACGGAACAGCTTTTCGCGGATCAGCTCGGCGGCGAGAAACTTTTCGCTGCGGTCCGTCAGGGCTTCCCCATCGTAGAACCAGGGCTGTTCGGGCAGGTAGGGGCGCAGGATGCCCAGCAGTCGCAGGGTGTCGGCGTCCTTGGTGGCCGTGAGCGGGACGAACTCGGTGAAGGGGTGACGCTCCTGCATCTGCTGCAGCCACGGCATCAGTTCAGCACGGCGATTGACCAGATCGAGCTTGTTGGCGATCAGGAACACGGGCTTGCCCGGTGGGATCAGGGCGAGCACCTTGGCATCGTCCTGGCCGAAACGCCCCGCTTCGACCAGGAACAGCACCACGTCGACGTCCGACAGCACCCCCTGAACGGTCTTGTTCAAGTTGCGGTTGAGCGCGGCCGTGCCCTTGACGGTGTGGCGCGTCTGGAAGCCCGGGGTGTCCACGAAGACGAACTGGGTGTCTTCCTGGGTGGCGATGCCGGTGATGCGGTGACGGGTGGTCTGCGCCTTGCGCGAGGTGATGCTGACTTTCTGCCCGACCAGGGAATTCAGCAGCGTCGACTTGCCGACGTTGGGGCGTCCGACGATGGCGATCAGTCCGCAGCGGGCATGCTCCGGCGACGCGCTGGCCAGAGGCAGGGCGCCGGCCAGGGCCACGGGGGCCGCCTCGGTGGGGGCTTCGGAGACGGCCGGAGGGGCCGGTTCAGGAGCCTCGGCGATGACGGGGGCCACCGACGCTTCGAGGGGATCGGAGGCGGTGCTGGCCGGTGCGTCCGACGGCTTGCGCTTGGACTTCTTGGCCGGCGCGGGCGTCGGTGCCGCAGAAGCGCCCGCCCGAGGGGCAAAAAAAGCGTCCAGCAGCGCGTCGGTGTGCGCGTCTGAACCCTTGGGGGCCTTCGGGTCGGACGGAGGAGGGGTGTGTGTGGTCATGAAGAATGGGTGGCGTGCAACCGCTCCAGCACCAGGCGGGCGGCTTCCTGCTCGGCAGCGCGACGCGAGCGCCCTTCGCCACGGGCCTCGACGCCAAATCCGGCGATGGCACAGACCACCACGAAGGTCTGGTCGTGCGCCCGGCCGCGGGTGGTTTCGATGCGGTATTCGGGGACGGTCTGGCGGCGGGCCTGCAGCCATTCCTGAAGTTGGGTCTTGGCGTCCTTGGCCCAGGCGTGCGTGACGGTTTCGGTGACCAGCGGTTCAAACAGGCGCTGGACCAGGGCCTGTGCGGCGTTGAAACCAGCGTCGAGGTAGACGGCCCCGATGATGGCTTCCATGGCATCGGCCAGGATGGACGGGCGCTGGGCGCCCCCCCCCCGTGCTTCGCCTTCGGACAGGCGAAGCACCGCCGGCAACTGGAGCGAGACGGCGATGCGATGGAGCATGTCCTGCCGCACAAGGTGCGCCCGGACGCGGGTCAGGTCCCCTTCAGGGGATTCATCGAAGTGCTTGAACAGCAGGTCCGAGACCGCCAGGTTGAGCACCGCGTCCCCGAGGAATTCGAGGCGCTCGTTGTGATCAGCGCTGAAGCTGCGGTGTGTCAGGGCCTGGACGAGCAGTTCGGACCCGCGGAAAGCGTGTCCGATGCGACTTTGCAGGGCGTCGAGGAGGGCGGGTGAGGTCATTCAGAAAAGGGGCGGTCAGCGAGACCGGCCCGCATACTTGATCATCAGGAAGACCGGCCCGGCGAGCTCGATCTCCTTGTGGTAGGCAAAACCCACGACCACACGGTCCTTTTCCTTGGTGATGTCCAAGTCCGCACCAGTGATCGACTCAACACCATACTCCACTTGGCGCATCTTCTCGAAAGAGGCGCGAATCTCGGGCACGGTGGTGCCGCCGTCCCGGGCCACTTTGTCGACCATGCGCTGGATCGTGTAGTACTCGTTGACCGTCGGGATGACGCGCAGGCCGACCACGGCCCCGAACGAAATCACGATGGCCCAGAAGATCAGGCCCAGCATCGTGAGCCCAGCTTGAGCACGGCGGGCCAAGGACCGTGGGTTCCGGGGGAGCGGGCGCAGCATGTTCAATCTCCTGACGTGGTGTTCACGCGTATGCCCGAATTGGACGACACGCGAGCGCACCGCCTTCGGCAAGCCTCAATTGAAACTGCCAATCCGTTTCGGATTGCCGAAATTCATCCACACCAATGTGGCGCGTCCGACGATGTTTTCGTCCGGAACGAAGCCCCAGAAGCGTGAATCTTCGGAGTTGTCGCGGTTGTCGCCCATCATGAAATAGTGGCCAGCCGGCACTTTGCAGGTCACGCCTTCGGCGGTGTAGGTGCAGTGTTCGGCGCCGGGGAAGGTGCGGGCGCGCATGCCGTACGAGGAAGGCAGCGTTGGGTCGACCAGGATGCGGTGCTGAACGGTCCCGAGGTTTTCCGAGAACTGGCGCGAAAACAGTCGGCGGTCTTCGTCGTAGTAGTCTTCCATCGTCGTCAGTGCGACGGGCTGTCCGTTGACGCTGAGTTTCTGGTTGATGTACGAGATTTCGTCGCCGGGGATGCCGACCACACGCTTGATGTAGTCGACCGACGGATCCACCGGATAGCGGAACACCATCACGTCGCCGCGCTGCACCGGGTGGTTGTCGATGATCTTCTTGTTGAGCACCGGCAGGCGGATGCCGTAGTGGTACTTGTTGACCAGGATGAGGTCACCGATTTCCAGCGTCGGGATCATCGAGCCCGAGGGAATCTTGAAGGGCTCGAACAGAAACGAGCGCAGCACGAACACCAGCAGGATCACCGGGAACAATCCGGCGGTCCAGTCCAGCCACCAGGGTTGGGCCAGCAGCTTGTCGCGCGCGCTGTCGACGGCGGCCACCGCACCGGTGTCCATCTGCCGAATGCCCTGGCGCTCCAGTTCCTGACGGCGTCGCGCTTCGTGTTCGACCAGCGAAGACGCGGCCTGCCGGCGGCGGGGCAGGAACCACACCTTCTCGGCGAGCCAATACAGCCCCGTGACGGCGGTCAGAACCAGCAGCAGCAGCGGAAAGTTGCCGCTCCAGTGGCCGAGGTACCAGCCCAGGCCGAAGAAGATCAGGCATCCGTAGAGGATGCCGGTGAGCATTGCCATGCGGTCGTCCGTGGTGGTGTGGGAGGCTCAGTCGTCGACCTGCAGGATGGCCAGGAAGGCTTCCTGCGGCACCTCGACGGAGCCGATTTGCTTCATGCGCTTCTTGCCCGCCTTCTGCTTTTCGAGCAGCTTGCGCTTGCGGGAAATGTCGCCCCCGTAGCATTTTGCCAGCACGTTCTTGCGCAGCGCCTTGACGTCTTCGCGCGCGATGATGTTCGCGCCGATGGAGGCCTGAATCGCCACGTCGTACATCTGGCGCGGGATCAGCGTGCGCATCTTGGCCACCACGGCGCGGCCGCGGTACTGACTCTGCGAGCGGTGCACGATCATGGCCAGCGGGTCGACGCGGTCGCCGTTGATGAGGATGTCGACCTTCACGACGTCGGCGGCGCGGTATTCCTTGAACTCGTAGTCCATGGAGGCGTAGCCGCGCGAGACCGACTTCAACTTGTCGAAGAAGTCCAGCACGATCTCGGCCAGCGGCAGCTCGTAGGTCAGCATGACCTGCTTGCCGTGGTAGGCCATGTTCATTTGCACGCCGCGCTTCTGGTTGGCCAGCGTCATCACCGGGCCGACGTAGTCCTGGGGCATGTACAGGTGGACGGTGACGATCGGCTCACGGATCTCGGCGATGCGGCCAACATCGGGCATCTTGGAGGGGTTCTCGACCTCGATGACCGTGCCGTCGCCCAGTTGAACCTCGTAGACCACGCTGGGCGCCGTCGTGACCAGGTCCTGGTCGAACTCACGCTCCAGACGCTCCTGCACGATTTCCATGTGCAGCAGGCCCAGGAAGCCGCAGCGGAAGCCGAAGCCCAGCGCCTGCGAGACTTCCGGCTCGTAGCGCAGCGAGCTGTCGTTGAGCTTGAGCTTTTCCAGCGCGTCGCGCAGCTGATCGTACTCGCTCGATTCCGAGGGGTACAGGCCGGCGAACACCTGCGGCTGGATTTCCTTGAACCCGGGCAGGGCCTCGGTGGCGGGGCCGGCGTTGTTGGGCTGCTTCTTTTCCACGGTGACCGTGTCGCCCACCTTGGCTGCGGCCAGCTCCTTGATGCCGCAGATGATGAAGCCCACCTCGCCGGCCTTGAGCGCGTCGCGGTTCTCGCTCTTGGGGGTGAACATGCCCATGTGTTCGATGGGATACACGGTGTTCGTCGCCATCAGGCGGATGCGCTCACCCTTGCGCAGCTGGCCGTCGACCATGCGCACCAACATCACCACGCCGACGTAGTTGTCGAACCACGCGTCGATGATCATCGCGCGCGGCGGGCCCTCGGCGTCGCCCTTGGGTGGCGGCATGCGGGTGATGACGGCTTCGAGAATCTCGTCGATGCCCAGGCCGGTCTTGGCCGAGCAGGGGATGGCGTCGTCGGCATCGATGCCGATCACGTCCTCGATCTCGGCCTTGGCGTTGTCCGGGTCGGCCGAGGCCAGGTCCATCTTGTTGAGCACCGGCACCACTTCGACGCCCAGGTCCAGCGCGGTGTAGCAGTTGGCCACGGTCTGGGCCTCGACGCCCTGGCTGGCGTCCACCACCAGCAGCGCGCCCTCGCAGGCCGACAGCGAGCGGCTGACTTCATACGAGAAGTCGACGTGTCCGGGGGTGTCGATCAGGTTGAGGTGATAGACCTGGCCATCCTTGGCGGTGTATTGCAGCGCGGCGGTCTGGGCCTTGATGGTGATGCCCCGCTCGCGCTCGATGTCCATCGAGTCGAGCACCTGCGCTTCCATCTCGCGGTCCGAAAGGCCGCCACAACGGTGGATGATCCGGTCGGCCAGCGTGCTCTTGCCGTGGTCGATGTGGGCGATGATGGAAAAATTGCGGATGTGGTCCATGCCGGGAGCAAAAAAGGCACGTCAAGCGGGGGACGTGCCTTCCTGTGAAGAGGGAGCAGGTGACTGCAAAGAGGGCCGCCGATTGTAGCGAAAAGCCCCGAGCGGCCGCGCAGTGCCCGAGCGGGGCGGCCGCCCGACCGTCAGCGGCCCGAGGCCGGCTTCACCAGAACGTACTGGGCCCACTCTCCACGCCGTACCAGCAGGTTGACGGCCTTGTTGCGATCGAGCTTGGCGGTGAACTGCTCGAATTGCTTGGCGGACGTCACTTCCTGGTTGGCCACGGACAGGATCAGGTCGCCTTCCTGGATGCCCGCCCGAGCGGCGGGACCATCGGCCTGGGTCACCTGGACACCCGACTTGATCTTGAGTTGCCTGCGCTGTGCATCGGAGAGGTCCGCCACCGCCACCCCCAGCGAGGTCAACGCCGACGACGGCGAGGCCTGACCTTCGTCCTTGCCGCTCGCCTTGGCGGCGGCCGTGTCGGGTTCGAGTTCGGCGATGGTGATGGACAGGTCCTTTGTGCTGCCCCGGCGGAACACCTGCAGCGTGGCCTTGGTGCCTGGCTTGGTGGCGCCGACCAGACGCGGCAGATCGCTCCACTTGTCGACCGCCTGACCATTGAAGCGCGTGACGATGTCGCCGGCTTCCAGACCGGCCTTCTCTGCGGGGCCGCCGGCCTCGACGCCCCGCACCATGGCGCCACTGGCCTTGGGCAGGCCCAGCGAGTCGGCCACGTCCTTGCTCACTTCGGCGATCTGCACACCGATGCGTCCCCGCACGACCTTGCCGTTGGTGCGCAGTTGCTCGGCCACGCGAGAGGCTTCGTCGATGGGGATGGCAAACGAGATCCCCATGTAGCCGCCCGAGCGACTGTAGATCTGCGAGTTGACGCCCACCACCTCGCCGTTCAGGTTGATCAGCGGACCGCCGGAGTTGCCGGGGTTGATGGCCACGTCGGTCTGGATGAAGGGCACCAGATCGCCGGTGTCGCGGGCCTTGGCACTGACGATGCCGGCGGTGACGGTGTTGTCGAGGTCAAAGGGCGAGCCGATCGCGATCACCCATTCGCCCACGCGCACGCGACTGGTGTCGCCGAAACGGACCACTGGCAGGCCGCTGGCACTGATCTTGAGGAGGGCCACATCCGTGCGCTTGTCGGCCCCGACGACCTTGGCCTTGAATTCGCGCTTGTCGGTCAGCCGGACCACGACCTCGTCGGCCCCATCGACCACGTGGGCGTTGGTCATCACGTAGCCGTCGGCCGAGACGATGAATCCCGAGCCGACGCCACTCGGACGGCTTTCCGAGTCGTCTTCGGGGGTCGGTTGACTGCGGCGGGGCGAGCCGTTGCCGCGGGGAACCGGAATGCCGAAGAAGCGGCGGAAGAACTCCTGCATCTCTTCGTCAACGGCCCCGTTGGCGCTGGCGGCGCGCGCCTTGGTGCTGACGCGGATGTTGACCACGGACGGGCCCACCCGTTCCACCAGGTCCGCAAAGTCGGGCAGACTGCGTGAGATGGGGGCTGCGGCGGTGATCGCGGCGCCGTTGCCGAGCGTGCGCTGAGGCGCGCCCTGGGCCGTGGCGCTGTCGTGCGAGGTGAGTGAAAAAGCCAGGGCCACGGCGGCCGTCAGGGCGGTGGCGGAATACACCCAGCGCCGTGCGGCGCCGGAGCCGGTGAAGACGCGATCAAGCATGAAGTTCCTTCCAGGATGAACCGGGAGCGTGCAACGCTTCCCGACGAAACGAAGGCTTCGAGCCGGTCAGGGCTGCTTGCGTTCCATCGAGTTCGCGAACTTTTGCAATGTGGCGGCCGGCACGTCGCCGACGGCGGTGATCCACCAGTCGCCCTGGCGCTGACCGATGGCCTGGGTCGCCCCGAGCGAGGCCGGTGCCGACTGACGACGATGCCGTTGTGCGTCGAATGGTTCGATGAACAGCGACACATGGGTCAGGCCGTCCGAGAACAGGGCCTGCAGGACGGAGTCCTGATGCGCGTCCGGCACCGCCGGCGGCTCACCTGGGGCCGGTGTGGGCGATCCCCGTCGGGAGGCCTCGCGGGGGGGCAGAGGTCGGGCCATGACTGGGCGCCGAGAACACCGCACCAGTTGGAAGCCCGGGACGGAGGTCCCCAGCGTCCAGCCTTCTTTTTCGAGATCGGTGGGGTCGCTTTGCAGTCGACGCAGGCGCAAACCCTCGTTCTTCTGCATTTCCTGCACGAGCGAGGTGTATTGGCTGCGGATGTCGATCTGCAGGTCCGTGAAGGCGGATGACTCGATCACCTCGCCACGCGGGTTGACCGTGTCGGCGCGCAGCACGAGCTGCGACTGGGGCTCCAGCCACACGCGCACGGTGTAGCGAGCGTCGTCACGGGGCTTGATGGTCCAGATGGTCGCATCCCATCCGGCGATGCGATCGGTGCCGACTTGCTGCGCTTCGTAGAGGTCCGACCACTTGCTGCTGTCCGGTGCCCACAGGCCCGGGAAGGTCCCGATCGGGTCCCGCGCTTCGACGGCGCCCTCTCCCTGACGGGGCCACACCACATGCACCAGATCGTTGTGCCGGTACACCACGCGGGCCTGGCCGTCGAGCAGTTCCAGCTTCTCGACCTGCTGGCGGCCTTCGTTGAAGTGGATGAGCCGGTAACTGCTCATTGAGCGGCCCGTGTTTACGACGAAGGTCCCGCTGTAGTTGCGTTTGCGCGTGGCGTCGCTGATGCGGCGCGCCAAGGGCAGGGCATCGGCCCCCGAGCTCGTGGCCGCAACGGAACCCTTGCCGAAGGGCAGGGACCAGGCCTGCGCCGGCAGGGGGCTTGCCAGGAGCGCGGCCGCCAAGCCGAGGCCCGGCCACCAGTGGGCAGAGGGGCGGAGGGTCACTGGCCGACGGCGATGGGTTGGCTGAAGCTGGCGTTGCGCAGCGAAGACGAGTTGTCCATCGGCACGCCGGAAAACTGCTTGTGGGTGTTGAAGTAACGCACCAACTGGGCATCGTTGGCCACCCGAGGATCCATCGGAGCGGCGGCTGGGTTGGCGGAGGCTGCCGATGCGGGCGCCAAGTCGGCCAGCGTCACGACCTGCGGGGCCTGCGGCTGATTCATGAAAACGGCGCCGGCCACCAGCGCCACGCCTGCCGCCATGCCCACAGGGGCGCTCCAACGGCGCAGGGCACTGCGCTGACGGGGCCGTCGGGTCTCAGGCGAAGGGAAATTCACCACCCTCGGCTCGGCGGCTGGGGTGCGCGGTTCGGCCATGACGACCGGTTCGGGGGCCAGAATCACCGGCTCCTGCGCCAGCTTTTCGCGCAGTCGGAGCAGGAAGGCCGCATCGCGATCCGGAGAGGGGGCCAAGTCCTCGTTGCGCAGCACGTCGCCGATCATGTGGTATTGGTGCCACGTGCGGCGCTGGTTCTCGTCCTGACGCCAGTGTCGACAGGCGCGCAGCAGCGCCCCGGTGTCGGCCTCGCCGTCCATCAGGGCGGACAGTTCTTCATCGGTCGGATTGGCAGAAGGATCCAGCTCACTCATCTCATGCTCCGGCGGGGTCACCAGCGGGTCCCCTTCTTCGTGTCCAGCAGGGGGCGCAGCCGTGTGGCGATGGCTTCGCGGGCGCGGAAGATCCGCGAACGCACGGTGCCGATCGGACACGACATGGCTTCAGAAATCTCTTCGTACGACAGGCCCTCGATTTCGCGCAGCAGGATGGCCTGCTTCAGGTCATCGGGCAATGCCTCGATCGCGGCGTTCACGGTCTGGGCAATTTCACGACTGGCCAACACGGCCTCGGGGGTCTCGCCGTCGGTTAGTCCGTGTTCCGGGCGATAAGTTTCCTCTTCATCGTCCCGATTTCCGGCCAGGGCCGACTCGGTCACGATGGGGTCGCGACGCATGTCCGCCAGCGCCTTTTTGGCGGTGTTGACGGCGATGCGGTAGAGCCAGGTGTAGAAGGCACTTTCGCCGCGGAACTGCGGCAGGGCCCGGTAGGCGCGGATGAACGTTTCCTGGGCCACGTCTGCCACCAGATCGGTGTCGCGGATGATGCGGCCAATCAGGCGTTCGATGCGGCGCTGGTACTTGACGACCAGCATTTCGAAGGCCTGAACCTCTCCCCGCTTGGCGCGTTCAACTAGCAGGGCATCGGCGTCAGCGGTCATGGATCAGGGTGAGTTCAGGGCGCGCAGAATATACCGCACAGCGCAGCGTGTGCCAGTCCCTTGGCGCGAGGGTTTTGCGTGCCAAGGGAAGCCAAGCCGTGGGGCCGGAGGGGGCGCGATCGACGGGGTGAAAGCTCAGCAGCATCCAGGCGCCCAGATCGATGCGCACACGCACCCGTCCGAGGGTCTGGGCTGCAGGAGGGGCGGTGGCTGGGTGTGGCGTGAAGGTCCACGCACGACCGTCCCAGCAGAGTTCACCGAGGCTGGCCTGCGGGCCGCGCCGGACGCCGGCCCAGGCGAGCCCACCCATCCCGGCCGCCAACACGACCCACCACGTGGGGGCCAACTCGGACGCCGCGAGGTGCAGGACCTGGAGGCACAACCAAGTGCCCATGAGGGCCGCGGATCCGAGCGACAACCCTCGATGAGCAAGGGCCCAAGCGCGGTCGTCTGAAATGAAAATGCGCAGTGGGGGAGCACTGCGCATGATCAGAAGCTCCTCAGCCGAGGAGCGTTCAGGCGTGCCGACGGAACACCAGCGTGCCGTTCGTGCCGCCGAAGCCGAAGTTGTTCTTCACGGCCAAGTCGATGCGCATCTCGCGCGCCGTGTTGGCGCAGTAGTCGAGGTCGCAGGCCGGGTCCTGATTGAAGATGTTGATCGTCGGCGGGCTGATCTGGTGATGCAGCGCCAAAACCGTGAACACCGACTCCAGGCCGCCCGCACCACCCAGCAGGTGGCCGGTCATCGACTTGGTCGAGTTGACCACCAAGCTCTTGGCATGGTCACCAAAGGCCAGCTTGATTGCGTTGGTCTCGTTGGCATCGCCCAGTGGCGTCGAGGTGCCGTGGGCATTGACGTACTGCACGTCCGACGCATTCACACCTGCGTTGCGCAAGGCGCCGACCATGGAGCGGCGCGGGCCGTCCACGTCCGGTGCGGTCATGTGATACGCATCGCCGCTCATGCCAAAACCGGCGAACTCGGCGTAGATCTTGGCGCCTCGCTTCTTGGCATGTTCGTACTCTTCGAGCACCATCACCCCAGAGCCTTCACCCAGCACGAAGCCGTCGCGGTCCTGATCCCAGGGGCGGGAGGCCGTTTTGGGATCGTCGTTTCGGGTCGACAGCGCCTTGGCCGAGGCGAAACCGCCCATGCCCAGCGGCGACACCGTGGCTTCGGCGCCACCGGCGACCATCACGTCCACGTCGCCCTCGGCGATCAGGCGTGCGGCCATGCCGATGTTGTGCAGGCCGGTGGTGCAGGCGGTGACGATCGCCAGGTTGGGGCCCTTGTATCCACACAGGATGGACACATGACCCGAAATCATGTTGATGATCGAGGCCGGCACAAAAAACGGCGAAATGCGACGGGCACCGCGTGCCGCATATTCCACCTGTGTGGCCTCGATCAAGGGCAGACCCCCGATGCCCGATCCCACCATCACGCCGATGCGCTCGGCGGCTTCGCCCAGTTCCTCGCCGGTGGGCAGGCCCGCATCCTTCACGGCCTGCAGCGACGCTGCGATGCCGTAGTGGATGAAGGTGTCCATGTGGCGGGCTTCCTTCGCGGGGATGTAGTCCGCGATGTTGAAGCCCTTGACCTCGCCAGCGAAACGAACGGACATGCCGGACGCATCAAAGCGGGTCACGTGATCAATGCCGGACTGTCCGGCAATGAGCTGGTTCCAGGAGTCGGACACCGTGTTGCCCAGGGGGCTCACGGCGCCGAGACCGGTCACGACGATACGGCGGCGGGTCATGCGTTGGCGTGCTTCAGTCGGTATCGAGGGGCTGCGTCAGGCCGTTCAGGCCTTGACGTTGTTCTTGGCGTAGTCGATGGCGAGTTGGACCGTGGTGATCTTCTCGGCTTCCTCGTCGGGGATTTCGATGCCGAATTCGTCTTCCAGGGCCATCACCAGTTCCACGGTGTCCAGGGAGTCCGCGCCCAGATCGGCCACGAAAGCCTTTTCGGTGGTGACTTCTGCTTCTGCAACGCCCAGTTGCTCGGCAATGATCTTCTTGACGCGTGCTTCGATGTCGCTCATGGCTCTCCTCCAGAGAGGGTTGGTGCTAAAACAGCCTGCGATTCTACGGGTTCTGAAAGAAGGTTCTTTCAGACCGACCCGGCGGGCCCGCGCAGGACGGGTTTCGGACCTCGCTTGAGGGCTGGTCGACGGGTGTCGATCAGCCCATGAACATGCCGCCGTTGACGTGCAGTTCGGTTCCGGTGATGTAGCCTGCTTCGGCCGAAGCCAGGAAGGCCACGGCGTTGGCGATGTCCTCCGGGCTGCCCAGGCGGCCCAGCGGGATCTGTGCGGTCAGAGCGGCCTTCTGTGCTTCCGGCAGGACCTCCGTCATGTCGGTGGCGATGAAGCCCGGGGCCACGCAGTTGACGGTGATGTTGCGGCTGCCCAGCTCACGGGCCAGAGAGCGTGTCATGCCCGCCACACCGGCCTTGGAGGCGCAGTAGTTGGCCTGGCCCGGATTGCCGGCGGCACCGACCACGGACGTGATGTTGATGATCCGGCCCCAGCGCTGCTTCATCATCGGCTTGATCGCGGCGCGGCAGGCACGAAAGACCGACTTGAGATTGGTGTCGATCACGGCGTCCCAGCTCTCGTCGCTCATGCGCATGGACAGCATGTCGCGCGTGATGCCGGCGTTGTTGACCAGCACGTGCAGGCCACCGTCGTTCTTGACGATCTGGTCAAACAGACCGTCCAGGCTGGCGGCATCGGTGACGTTCAGGACTTCGCCGCGTCCGCCCAGCGGCGCCAGGGCCTCATGGATCGCGGCGGCGCCGGACTCCGTGGTGGCGGTGCCGATGACCTTGTAACCCTTGTGGGCCAAGGTCATCGCGATGGAGCGGCCGATGCCGCGGGAAGCGCCGGTGACCAAGGCCACCAGCGGGGTCGAGGGGGTCGCGCTCATGCGAGGAGTTCCTTGACTTGGGCCAGGCTGGCGGGGTCGCACAGCGTGGCGGTGTTCAGTGTGCCGTCGATGCGCTTGACCATGCCGGCCAGCACCTTGCCGGGACCGCATTCGATGACGCAGGGCAGATCGCGGGCGGCCAGGGCCTGCACCAGTTCCACCCAGCGAACCGCGCCGAAGGCCTGGCGGTACAGAGCGTCGCGGATGGCGTCGGCGTCGGTCAGCACGCTGACGTCCACGTTGTTCACCACCGGGATCAGCGGAGTCGACAGCGTGATCTCGGTCAAGCGGGCGCGCAGCTTCTCGGCGGCGGGCTTCATCAGGCTCGAATGGAAGGGGGCCGACACGGGCAGTGACAGCGCGCGCTTGGCACCCAGGGCCTTCAGCACTTCGCAGCCTTTTTCGACACCGGCTTTGCTGCCGGCGATCACGGTCTGCTTGGGGTCGTTGAAGTTGACGGCTTCCACGCACTCGCCGGATTCCGCGGCGGCCTGGGCGCAGCCGGCGCGCACCTGTTCGGCGTCGAGGCCCAGGATCGCGGCCATGCCGCCCGTGCCGACTGGAACGGCCTCTTGCATGGCCTGGGCGCGCAGGCGCACCAAGGGGAGTGCGTCGGCCAGCGTCAGCACGCCGGAGGCGACCAAGGCGGTGTATTCGCCCAGCGAGTGTCCCGCCACGGCGGAGGGGGCTGCGCCGCCCTCGGCCAGCCAAACGCGGTAGTTGGCGATGCCGGCCGTGAGCATCACGGGCTGCGTGTTGGTCGTCAGGTCCAGGGCTTCCTTGGGGCCGGCGCCGATGAGTTGGGCAACGTTCTCGCCCAAGGTGTCGCTGGCTTCTTCCAGGGTGCGTGCAACAGCGGGGTGGTCGGCCCAGGCGTCGAGCATGCCCACCGACTGCGATCCCTGGCCGGGAAAGACAAACGCGAAAGCTTTCATGGAAATCTGGAGATGTGGATCTGTGGGTGGCTGCAGAGCATGGTCATGCAGCCGGAGGGGTTCGGCATCAGGCCGAACCCTCGACCGAGGCTCAGTAGGTCAGGAGCACGGCGCCCCAGGTGAAGCCGCCGCCGACGCCTTCGAGCATGAGGCGCTCGCCGCGCTGGATCTTGCCGGAGCGGACGGCGTGGTCCAAGGCCAGCGGGATGGAGGCTGCCGAAGTGTTGCCGTGCTGGTCGACGGTCACGATGACCTTTTCGAGGGGCAGCTTCAGCTTCTTGGCCGTGCTCTGCATGATGCGGATGTTGGCCTGGTGCGGGATCAGCCAGTCGATGTCGCTGTCCTGCAGTTCGGCCTTGGCCAGCGCGGCGCGGGCGGCGCTTTCGAGCACGCCCACAGCCAGCTTGAAGACGGCCTGGCCATCCATCTTGAGCAGCGGGTCGCCCAGGATTTCGCCGCCGGAGACCGTGCCCGGGACGCACAGGATGTCGACGTGGCGTCCATCGGCATGCAGGTCGGTGGCCAGGATGCCGGGCTCTTCGCTGGCCGACAGGACGACCGCGCCGGCGCCATCGCCGAACAGTACGCAGGTCGTGCGGTCCTTGAAATCGAGGATGCGCGAGAACGTTTCGGCGCCGATGACCAGTGCGTGCTTGGCGGTTCCGGTGCGGATCAGAGAATCGGCCACGGTCAGCCCGTAGACGAAGCCCGAGCACACGGCCTGGACGTCGAAGGCGGGGCAGCCGACGATGCCGAGCTTGCGCTGCACGATGCAGGCGGTCGAGGGGAACACCATGTCCGGCGTGGACGTCGCCACCAGGATGAGGCCGATGTCTTCCGGCTTCAGTCCGGCGGACTCCATGGCGTGACGGGCGGCCTCAACGGCCAGATCGCTGGCATTTTGATCCGGGCCGACAAAGTGGCGGGCGCGAATGCCGGTGCGCTCGACGATCCACTCGTCGGACGTCTCGATGCCTTGTTGAGCCAATTCGGCCGCGAGGTCAGCATTCGTGAGCCGGCGGGCGGGCAGTGCGCTGCCGGTGCCGGTGATGCGGGAATAACGAGGGGCGGTAGGGGTCATGCAGCTTGGCGCGCTCCGGCAGTCTCACCGTTGGACGAAGGGCCAGCGGCGGCAGGCATCGCCTGCAGCGTGGCCAGGATGCGATCATGCACACGATCGAGCAATCGATTGTGCGCTGCATCATACGCGCGGTTGAGAGCGGTCTCGAACGCGTAGGCATCGGCCGAACCGTGGCTCTTGAACACCAGTCCACGCAGGCCCAGCAGCGCGGCGCCGTTGTATCGGCGGTGATCCACGCGCTGCTTGAAGCGCTTGAGCACGGGCATGGCGACGAGTGCGGCGAGCTTGGTCAGTGGCGAGCGGGTGAACTCCTGCTTGATCAGGCCCGACAACATCGAGGCCAGGCCTTCTGCGGTCTTCAGTGCCACATTGCCGACAAATCCGTCGCACACCACCAGGTCGGTCGTGCCTTTGAAAATGTCGTTGCCTTCCACGTTGCCGTAGAAATTGATGTGTCCCGCCTTGCCTGCGGTACGCAGCAACTCGCCGGCTTGCTTGATGACTTCGTTGCCCTTGATGGCTTCTTCGCCGATGTTGAGCAGCCCGACGGTGGGTTCGGCCTTGCCTTCGACGGCGGCCACGAGGGCGCTGCCCATCACGGCGAACTGGAGCAGGTGTTCTGCCGAGCAGTCGACGTTGGCGCCGAGGTCGAGGACCGTGGTGAAGCCATCGTTGACCGCGGGCATGACCGAGGCGATGGCCGGCCGGTCAATGCCTTCCAGCGTCTTGAGCAGGTAGCGCGCCACGGCCATGAGGGCTCCCGTGTTGCCGGCGGAGACGCAGGCGTCGGCCGCGGCAGGGGCGCCTTCGGTGCATTTGACTTGCTGGATGGCGACGCGCATCGACGAGTCGCGCTTTTTGCGCAGGGCCACCTCGACGGGATCGTCCATGGTGACCACCTCGGTGGCGGCGACGATGCGGCAGCGTTCCCAGCTGGCGGCTTCGGCCAGAGCTTCTGGGCGTCCGACGAGAAGCAGTTCGGCGTTGGGGTGCTGGCTCAGGAACTGTCGGCACGCGGGCAGCGTGATGGAGGGGCCGTGATCGCCCCCCATGCAGTCCACCGACAAGCGAACGGGGCGATTCAGCGTGGCGCTGTCGCCCGAAGCGGAATTGTCCAAGATGGAGACCGTTCTTCAGCAGTCAGGAGTGACGCGTCAGGCCGATGAGTGCGCACGCTCGGCGTGGCGTGGCCTGCGCGAGCCGGTCGGGTGCAGGCACCCGGGACTCGGCAGCGAGACTCAGGCTTCGGCCTTGGTCTTGAAGATCTTGCGGCCGCGGTAGAAACCGTTGGGGCTGATGTGGTGACGCAGGTGAACTTCGCCGGTGGTGGGCTCGATCGCGATGCCCGGGGTGGGCAGGGCGTTGTGCGAGCGGTGCATGCCACGCTTGGAGGGCGACTTCTTGTTTTGCTGAACGGCCATGACGGATGACTCCTGATGTGCCGGACTCTCCGGCTGGAAAAGCTTTTGACTATAACACGAGTCGTGCCCGTGTTCCAGATCCGTCACACGCCAGATCGGTCGAGCGGGCGTCTGACGGGTGTTCAGTCGGGGTCGCTGGAGTCCTTTTGGGGGCCTTTGCGCAGCTGTGCCAAGGCGGCGAATGGATTTCGGACTTCGTCGGGTGTGGTGGCGGCCAATTCTTCTTCGCCCACGCTGGTGCGCAGGGTCTTGGGGCAGGTGTTGTGTCGAGGCACCAGGGGCAGGGCCAGCACCAACTCGTCCTCGATCAGTGCGAGAAGGTCGAAGTTGCGGCTGGAAACGAGCACGTCTTCCTCGCGTTCCTCGTCCCACTGCGCGGCCTGCTCTTCGTGGGGGGCAAAGAGGAACGCGCGCTCGAACCGGATGGGCTCGACCACGGTCTCGAGGCACCGCTGGCATTCCAGAGGTACCTGGGTGTTGAGGCTCAGGGTCAGCCAGGTCTCGATCTGGCCCCTCACACGGCGGAGTTCGCCTTGAGCGCTCCAGTGGATGTCGATCGGGGCTTCGCCGAGTTCCTCCAGGTGGAGGGCTTCGGCCAGGCGTGACAGGGTTCGGGCTTCCAGGACGCCCGATTCCGACCGGGATTCGGCGGCAAAAGCGGGGATGTCGACGTGTTGCAGGCGAAAGGCGACGGGCTTCATGGAGGCAGTTTAGTGGGTCGGCGCAGGGTTGCAGGGCGACGGGTGGTTCGAGGCGTGGTTCGGGAGGTGGAACAATCCGGGCATGCAAGACGTTTCTCCCGATGCCCCCACATTGATCTTGGCTTCGACCTCTCCTTATCGGCGGGAGTTGATGGACCGACTGCGCTGGCCTTACCGCTGTGAGGCCCCGGGTGTGGACGAGTCGATGGACCCGGGGGAGTTGCCCAGGACCCTGGCGCTGCGCTTGTCTGGGCAAAAGGCCATGGCGGTGGCTCGGCGGTGGCGCGATGGCGTGATCGCCGGGGCGCGGGGCGGTGAGGCCCTGGTGATCGGATCGGACCAGGTGGTGGAACTTGACGGGCAGGCGTTGGGCAAGCCCGGCGCCCACGATCGGGCCGTGGCGCAACTGCGGCGCTTCCGAGGGCGGGAGTTGGTGTTTCACACTGCAGTGACGGTGTGCCGGTCGACAGATCTGGCCCTGGCGACGGAGTGTGTGCCGGTACGGGTACGGGTCCGCGACCTGAGTGATGATGAGATCGAGCGCTATCTGCGGCTGGACACGCCTTATGACTGCGCCGGCAGTGCCAAGTGCGAGACCCTTGGCATTGCCCTGCTGGAGGCGGTGGTGTCCGATGATCCGACGGCATTGATCGGGTTGCCTTTGATTGCGACCACGCGGCTGTTGCGCGGCTTCGGCGTGAACGTGCTGATGCGTCCGCTGCCATGAGCGATCATCGCGGCCCTTGTCCGACCGCTGGGGTCGGGTGGGTGTGGAGTCTGCCGTCAAGGAGAGTCGGGTGAGTGTGTCTCAAGTTCCTTCGTCGCCGCCCGTGCCGGGCGCTGACGCTTCTGCTCGGATCGGGCGCCTCTATCTGGTGCCCAATACGCTCGACCTGGGCACCTTGGCGGGCGACGGCTCGGTGCCGGACGTGGCCGACGTGTTGCCTCGCGGGGCCATTCGGCAGGCGGCGCGGCTGGGGTATTGGGTGGCCGAAAGTGCCAAGGTGGCCCGAGCGTTGATCAAGCGGGTGGCGGAGCACGAAGCCTTGGTTCAGCCGCTGCAGGCCTTGTCCATCCAGGAGTTGCCACGGCCGCCCAAAGGCGGGGCGAGGATGTCGCAGGCTTCGGAAGGTGCTGTCCTGCGGGGACTGTTGGCGCCGGCGTTGGCCGGTCATGACATGGGTTTGGTGTCCGATGCCGGACTGCCGGCGGTGGCGGATCCGGGGGCGGCCTTGGTGCGGGAGGCGCATGGACTGGGCATCACCGTCGTGCCCCTGTCCGGGCCCAGTTCGATGGTGCTCGCGGTGGCGGCCAGTGGCCTGAATGGGCAGAGTTTCGCGTTTGTCGGCTACTTGCCGACCGACGCACAAGGGCGCCGCCAGAGGCTGCGTGAGCTGGAGGCCCATTCCCAGCGTTGGCGACAGACCCAGTTGATGATTGAGACGCCCTATCGCAATCCGGCGCTGCTGCAGGCTTTGCTGCTCGACCTCAAACCATCGACCTGGCTGAGTGTCAGCTGTGGCTTGACCTTGCCGCAGGGCTGGACGCGGACGGCGCAGGTGTCTCAGTGGCGCAAACAGCCGCGGGAGATGCCCACCGACATTCCGGCCGTGTTCTCCTTCCTCGCTTGAGGAAGGAGGGGCGCTTCACTCGGTCGGCAGTTTGCCGCCGAGGAGCACGGCCACCCTGCGGCGGGGCTTGATGAAGCGATTGGCGCCCGTGGTGCCGGGGCGTGCAGGCGCTGCGACGGCCACTTCCCAATCGGGTTTGGCATCGGGCTCGCGGGCCTCGTAAGGGCGGTCGAAGAATGGATCCGACGGCGGGCGGGGCGTGTGGCGGACGGGACGGGATGCGCGTTCTGCCGATGGATCAAAGGCCCGGTCTTCGCCCTCGTCGCGGCGACGCTTGGGGCGAAACGGCGCGACTTCCAACGTTTCGAGATCAATCTTGCGCTTGATGAGCTTCTCGATGTCGCTGATCAGGCGGGTATCGTCCCGCGTGGCCATCGAGATGGCAATGCCGGAGGCGCCAGCGCGTCCCGTGCGGCCGATGCGGTGCACGTAGTCTTCGGCGTTGAAGGGG
>CAYYCN010000037.1:0-26418 GCA_964470355.1 uncultured Sphaerotilus sp. | reverse complement strand
TAGGTGTCCATGTGGTCGGCGTCGATGTTGGTGACGACCGACAGGATGGGCAGCAGGTTCAGGAACGACGCATCCGATTCGTCGGCCTCGACCACGATGTATTCGCCCGAACCCAGACGGGAGTTGGCCCCTGCGCTGTTAAGCTTGCCGCCGATGACAAAGGTGGGGTCCACGCCCGCCTCGGCCAGCACGCTGGTCACCAGCGAGGTGGTCGTGGTCTTGCCATGCGTGCCCGCGATGGCGATGCCGCGACGCAGGCGCATCAGCTCGGCCAGCATGACCGCACGCGGCACCACCGGAATGTGGCGCGCCCGGGCGGCGATCACCTCGGGGTTGTCCCCCTTCACCGCCGTGGAGGTCACGACGGCTTCGGCGTTCTTCAGGTGCTCGGCGTCATGGCCGATGCAGATGCGGATGCCGAGCTCGGCCAGGCGACGGGTCACGGCGCTGTCGCTCTGGTCCGATCCCGACACAACGTAGCCCAGGTTGTGCAGGATCTCGGCGATGCCGCTCATGCCGGCGCCACCGACGCCGACGAAGTGAATGTGTTTGACGGCGTGCTTCACGCAGCCTCCTTGATGAGGGTCTTCTCGATTTCGTCGGCCACGCGGGCAGCCGACTGCGGCAGCGCCAGGGAACGGGCCTTTTCGGCCATGGACAGCAAACGCGGGCGGTCAAGCGCGCGCAGCAGCCCGGCCAGACGCTCGGGCGTGAGTTCCGGTTGCGGCAGGTGGATGGCGGCGCCATGACCGGCCATCCACTGCGCGTTGTCGCGCTGGTGCGAAGTCGTGCTCACGACCAGCGGCACCAACACCGCCGGCACACCCGCCGCACACAACTCGCTGACCGTGACCGCACCTGCCCGGCACACGATCACGTCGCACGCCGCCAGCCGCTCGGCCATCTGGTCGATGAAGGGCAGCACTTCGACCTGACCGGTCAGCCCGGCGTCGGCATAGGCCTGTTCCACCTTGGCGTGGTGGGCCAGGCCGGTCTGGTGCGTCACCTGTGGGCGCTCGCCGGGCGCCATCAGCGCCAGCGCGCGGGGAAACGTCTCGTTGAGCACCTGGGCGCCCAGGCTTCCGCCCACCACCAGCACCTTCAGTGGCCCCTGACGACCCACAAAGCGTTGGGCCGGTGCCGGCATGTGCTCGATTTCCGCTCGCACCGGGTTGCCCGTGACCACCCCCTGGGACACGGACTTCGCCGCTTCGCCATCGAACCCGAAAGCAACGCGGTCCGCCCAGCGCAGCAGCGAGTGGTTGGACAGCAGCAGTGCCGCGTCGGCATTGACGAGCACCAACGGCCGCCCCGTGAAGTGCGCCACCAGTCCACCCGGGAAGCAGACGTAGCCGCCCATGCCCAACACCGCGTCGGCCCGGCGTCGCTTGAAGATCGCGGCGCTCTCCCCCAGCGCGCGCAGCAATTGCCACGCGCCGCGCACCATGCCGAAGGCGCCTTTGCCACGCAGACCGGCAAACCCGACGGTGTCCAGCGCGAGGCCCGACGGAGGCACCAACCGGTTCTCCATGCCCTTGGGCGTGCCCATCCAGCTCACGGTCCAGCCGCGCGACTGCATCTCACGCGCCACGGCCAACCCAGGAATGACATGCCCCCCGGTGCCCGCCGCCATGACGACGAGGTGACGACCTGCTGGGGGACGTGCGACCGTGTTCATGCCCGGCCTCCCCGCATCATCTGCCGGTTCTCGATGTCCACGCGCATCACCACGGCCAGCGCCACACAGGTCATCAGGATGGCCGAACCGCCGTAGCTCAGCAGCGGCAGCGTCAGGCCCTTGGTCGGCAGCAGACCCACGTTCACGCCCATGTTGATGAAGGCCTGGCAGCCGATCCACAGACCGATGCCCTGAGCCGTCAGCCCCGAAAACACCCGGTCCAGTGCGATGGCTTGGCGGCCGATCACGAAAATGCGCCGCGTCAGCCAGAAAAAGCCGATCACCACCGCCAGCACACCCATTAAACCCAGTTCTTCGCCGATCACGGCCAGCAGGAAGTCGGTGTGCGCTTCAGGCAGGTAATGGAGCTTCTCGACCGAGGTGCCCAACCCTTGTCCGAACACTTCACCACGGCCCAGTGCAATCAACGAGTGCGTGAGCTGGTAAGCCGATCCCTGCGCGAACTCCGGGTTCCAGGGGTCGAGGAAACCCAGGATGCGCTTGCGCCGCACGGGGCTGAACGTGATGATCAGCGCGAACGCCCCGACCAGCACGCTGATCACGATGGCAAACACCTTGCCATTGACCCCACCCAGGAACAGGATGCCCACCGCGATCGCGGCGATGACGATGAAGGCGCCCATGTCGGGTTCGGCCAGCAGCAGCAGGCCCACCACGCCCAGAGCGATCGCCATGGGCAGCACGGCGCGCGTGAAGCTCTCCTTCACGTCCATCTTGCGCACCATGTAGTTTGCGGCGTACATGGCCATGGCGATCTTGGCCAGCTCGGACGGCTGGAAGTTCATGACCCCCAGCGGAATCCAGCGGCGGGAACGGTTCACGACCTTGCCCACCCCCGGCACCAGCACCAGCACCAGCAGCACCAGCGCCGCCACGAAGATCCAGGGCGCCCAACGCTCCCAGGTGCGCATCGGCACGGACAGCGTCACGGCCGCGCCGATCACCGCCATCACGATGGACAGCAGGTGGCGGCTGAAGAAGTAAGTGGGCGAATAGCTGGCGTACTTGGGGTTGTCCGGCAACTGGATCGAGGCCGAATACACCATGACCAACCCCAGCGCCATCAAGCCGACGACGACCCACAGGAACGTCGCGTCAAACCCGCTCCAGTTCGGCCGCTCTCCAGGCCGGGCACTCACCCAGTCGCGCACCGGCACACGCGAGCCGTCGGTGTCGCCCGTGCGCCGCTGCGACCACCACTGGACGGGCCGCTGAAGGAGGCGCTGCAGGGTGGCCGCCATCAGGCCACCTCTCCACGCTCGGCACGCAAGGCTTCCACCGTCTCGACAAACACCTCGGCCCGATGTGCGTAGTTGCGGAACATGTCCAGACTGGCGCAGGCCGGGCTCAACAGCACGGCATCGCCAATGGCGGCCTGCTCAAAACACCAGCGGGTGGCGGCTTCGAGAGACGTGTGGCGAGACAGGGGCACCCCCGCGTCGGCCAGGGCTTCGCCGATGGCCTGAGCGTCTTGTCCGATCAGGGCCACGGCCTTGGCCTGGCGAGCCACCGGCTCTGCCAGTGGGTGGAAGTCCTGGCCCTTGCCTTCTCCCCCCAGGATCACGATCAGGCGGTTCGGTCCCTTTTCTCCGCCCAGGCCGTTCAGCGCCGCGACCGTGGCCCCCACGTTCGTGCCCTTGGAGTCGTCGTAGACCTCAACTTCGCCCAGCAAGCCCAGGTACTCCACACGATGCGGTTCCCCGGTGTACTCGCGCAGGCCGTGCAGCATGGGCGCCAGCGGCAGACCCGCCTCGGTGGCCAAGGCCAGGGCCGCAAGGGCGTTGGCGGCGTTGTGCCGGCCACGGATGCGCAAGGCATCGGCAGGCATGAGGCGCTGCAGGTGCACCTCGACCTCCGGGGCCGGGGCCCCCTTGCGGACCTTCACCGGCGTGTCGTCTGCCGCGACCGCACGCACCAACCATGCCATGCCACCCTCGGTCACCAGGCCCCAGTCTCCAGGCAGCCGCGGCTGATCCAGGCCGAACGTGACCACACGGGGCATGGCCTCAGCGGGCTCACGCCCCTTTCCGGACTTGGCAGAGGCTCCCTCCACAGGCACTGGGCGCATGCCCGCCACGACCGCGTCGTCACGATTGAGCACCCGGGCCGTGTGCTCACCAAAGATGCACGCTTTTGCCGCAGCATATTCACCCATCGACCCGTGCCAATCCAGGTGATCCTGCGAGACGTTGAGGACCGTCGACGCATCGGGTTCAAAGCCGCACACCCCGTCGAGCTGAAAACTCGACAGTTCCAGCACCCACACCTGGGGCAGGACACGCTCGTCGGACTCTTCGTCCAGCGCTTGGGTCAGGGTGTCCAGCAGCGTCGGACCGATGTTGCCGGCCAATCCGACACGCAGGCCGCAGCGCTCGGCCAGCTGGGCCGTCAGCGACGTCGTCGTGGTCTTGCCGTTTGTGCCGGTGATGGCAATGACCTTGGGGGCATAGGCACGGGCCTCGCGCAAATCGGACAGCGCACGGGCGAACAGACCCAGTTCGCCCCACACCGGTGTGCCCGCCTGACTGGCGGCCGACAACACCGCCGCCATGGACGACTCCAGCGGCGACAGCCCGGGGCTGCGCAGCACCATGCGCACGCCATCGAGCAGTGCAGGCGTGAACGGCCCGCAACGCAACTCGGCTTCGGGCACCTCCTGCTGAAGCCGGGCGGCCTGGGGCGGCGAAGTGCGCGAATCGGCCACGCGGATGTGCGCCGCGCCACAGCGCCGCGCCCAACGCGCCATGGCCAGACCCGAGTCCCCCATCCCGAGGATGAGCACCGACAGACCTTGCAGGAACTTCATGACCTTGACACCCTCACCGCAGCTTCAAAGACGCCAACCCGATCAGGCACAGCAGCATGGTGATGATCCAGAAGCGCACGACGACCTGCGTCTCGCGCCACCCCTTCTTCTCGTAGTGGTGGTGCAGCGGCGCCATCAGCAGGATGCGCTGCCCAGTGCCCGTGCGCTTCTTGGTCCACTTGAACCAGCTCACCTGCACCATCACCGACAGGGCCTCCACCACGAAGATGCCGCCCATGATCCCGAGCACGATTTCCTGGCGCACGATCACGGCGATCGTGCCCAGCGCGCCGCCCAGCGCCAGCGCACCCACGTCACCCATGAACACCTGTGCCGGATAGGCGTTGAACCACAGGAAGGCCAGGCCCGCGCCGGCCATGGCCGCGCAAAAAATCAGCAACTCTCCCGCACCGGGGATGTGCGGCAGCAGCAGGTACTTCGAGAACACCGCCGAACCCGTGGCGTAGGCGAACAGACCCAGCGCGGTGCCCACCAGCACCACCGGCATGATGGCCAGCCCGTCCAGACCGTCCGTGAGGTTGACGGCGTTGCTCGCACCAACGATCACGAAGTAGGTCAGGAACATGAAGCCGAACACGCCCAGCGGATAGCTCACGGTCTTGAAAAACGGCACGATCAGGTCGGCCTTGGGCGGCAGGTCGTGCGTGAAACCCGAAGCGATCCACTTCCACGCCAGCTGGAACACCCCCGCGCTGGTGGACTCCGACACGCTGAACGCCAGATAGATGGCGGCGATCACCCCGATGATCGACTGCCACAGGTATTTCTCGCCGGACGGCATGCCCTCGGGATTCTTGTCGACCACCTTGCGCCAGTCGTCGACCCAGCCGATGGCGCCGAAGCCGAAGGTCACCAGCATCACGATCCAGACAAAGCGGTTGGTCCAGTCGAACCACAGCAGCGTCGAAACCGCGATGCACATCAGGATCAGCACGCCCCCCATCGTGGGCGTGCCACTCTTGACCAGGTGCGTCTGCATCGCGTATTCGCGCACCGGCTGTCCGATCTTGAGTTCAGCCAACCGGCGAATCACCCAAGGCCCCAGGGCCAGTCCGATCAACAGCGCCGTCATGGCCGCCATCACGGCCCGGAAGGTGATGTACTGGAACACGCGCAGGAAACCCAGCGCGTCGGGATACAGGCTCTGCAGCCACAGGGCCAGACTAACCAGCATGGTGGCCTCCGGTCTTGTTGGAAGAAGCGATGGCCTGGAGCGTGGCAATCACGCCCTCCATCCGCATGAACCGGGAACCCTTGACGAGCAGGGCCTGCATCGGCGGAGGCGACACCGAGCCGGCCTCCAGCGCCGCCGAGAGCGCCGCCGCGTCGGTGAAATGGCACCCCGCTCCGGCACCTGCGGCATCGAAAGCCTGGCGGGCGTGCTGCGCCAACGTGCCGGCCGTCCACAGGGTGTCCACGCCACGCTCGGCGGCGTAGGCCCCCACTTCGGCGTGAAACGCCGGCCCCTGGTCGCCGACCTCGCCCATGTCCCCCAACACCAGCCAGCGAGGACCAGGCAACTCGGCCAACACATCGATGGCGGCTCGCACGGAGTCGGGATTGGCGTTGTAGGTGTCGTCGATCAACGTGACCGAATGCCCACGCCAGGACAGCAATCCCAGCTGCGAGCGCCCCTTGACCGGATGAAAGCGGTCCAGGCCTTCGCGCACGGTGTCCAGGGGACAACCCGCGCCCAGTGCCGCCGCCGTGGCCGCCAAGGCGTTGCGCACGTTGTGGCGGCCGGCCACGGCAATGCGCAGTTCGGTGTCACCGGCAGGGGTCTGCACGGCCACACGCCAGTGGTCTCCGGCCCAGTCGGCCCGGCCGCGCACTTCCGCCACGCCCTCGGGAGCCGTCGCCCCTTCTTCGGCCAGGAAAAAGCGCATGCAGCGACGCCCATCGGCCAGCCGCTCCCACACGGGCGTGTAGGGATCGGCCGCGGGAAACACCGCCACCCCGTCGACCGGCAGGTGCTTGAGCACCGTGCCGTTTTCAACGGCCACGGCCTCCACGGTCTTCATGAATTCCTGGTGCTCACGCTGCGCGTTGTTCACCAAAGCCACGGTGGGCCGCGCCAGCACCGACAACTCCGCGATTTCGCCCGGATGGTTCATGCCCAGCTCGATCACCGCACTGCGGTGAGCGTCGCGCAACGCCAGCAGCGTCAACGGCACACCGATGTGGTTGTTGAGGTTGCCCTGGGTCGAGTGCGCCCCATCACCGTGCCAGGCTCGCAAAATGGACGCCAGCATCTGCGTGACCGTGGTCTTGCCGTTGCTGCCCGTGACCGCAATGACCGGCAGATCCGGACGCCGCTCCCGCCAAGCGGCGGACAGCTGCTGAAGGGCCACCAGCGTGTCGGACACGAGCAGGCCGGGCAGCCCCGCTTCTGCCAGACCCCGCTGGGCCAAGGCCGCCGTGGCGCCGGCGTCGCGGGCTTGGGCCAGGAAATCGTGGGCGTCAAAACGTTCGCCACGCAAGGCGACAAACAGGTCTCCGGCGCGCAGCGTCCGGGTGTCGGTGTGCACGCGCTGCAGCGCCGTGCCGGGGTCTCCCACCACGGACGCGACCACGCCACGGGCTTGCAGCCACGTCTGCGCCTGCGCGAGCGTCATGAAGGAGGACAAGGAATCGGTCATGGGGTTTCCTGGTCGCGCCGGGCCTTCAGGGCCGTGCGCGCCTGTTCGATGTCACTGAAGGGGTGCTTGACCCCGGCGACATCCTGGTAGTCCTCGTGCCCCTTGCCCGCGATCAGCACCACATCCTGATCCTGGGCCTGGGCGATGGTTCGGGCGATGGCCACCGCCCGGTCGGACTCGACGCTGAACTGCGCACGTCGGGCATCGGCCGGCACTGCATGAATGCCGGCCATGATCTGGTCGATGATGGCCAGAGGATCTTCGAGTCGCGGATTGTCGCTGGTCACGACCAGTCGGTCCGACGCCCGCACGGCGATGCCGCCCATGACCGGTCGCTTGCCTGCGTCGCGGTTGCCTCCGCAGCCGAACACGCAGTGCAGATCTCCCCCACGGGCGCGGCGCAAAGGCTCCAGGGCTTCCAGCACCTTGTCGAGGGCATCGGGCGTGTGGGCGTAGTCGACCACCACTTCGGGCCCGGCCAGGCCCGCCTCGCTGACACGCTGCATGCGCCCAGGCACCGGCGTGAACGTGGCCGCCAACCGGGGCAAGTCGTCCAGTTCCAGGCCGAGGGCTCGCAAGCCCCCGAGGACCGCCAGCGAATTCGACACGTTGTACTCGCCGATCAGGCCGGTGCGGATGTCCACGCAGCGATCGCCCTCGTGCAGGGTGAAGCCCAGCCCACCCCGGTCGTCGTAGCACGTGTCGCTGGCACGCCAGCGGGCGTCTTCAGCGCTCGCATCCATGCTGTAGCCCCAGGCCGCCAGACGGCCTTCACGCTCCAGGTCCTGCACCAGGGCGCGCCCCTTGGGATCGTCCACATTCACGACCGCGGCCTTCAGGCCCGGCCAGTCGAACAGGGCGCGCTTGGCCTCCCAGTAAGCCTCCATCGAACCGTGATAGTCCAGGTGGTCGGGCGTGAAGTTGGTGAACAGGGCGACATCGATGTGCACACCGTTCAAGCGATGTTCGGCCACGCCAATCGAGGACGCCTCAATCGCACAGGCCTGCAACGGCTCGCCGGACCACTCACCCAAGGTGCGGTGCAAGGTGACCGGATCGGGCGTGGTCAGACCGTTGTAGGCCACGCCGCCCTGCGGATGCGCACGCGAGGGCGGCTCGCCAATGCCGAGTGTCCCGACCACGGCGCAGCGACGCCCCACCTCGTTGAGGGCCTGCGCCATCCACCAGGCGGTGGATGTCTTGCCATTCGTGCCTGTGGTCGCCACCACCGACAGGCGCTCCGTCGGTCGGCCGTACCAGTGGTGCGCCAACAGGCCGGTCATGCGCTTGAGGTCCCGCACTCGCAGCACCGGCGCCTGCGCACCCCAGTCGTGCTCCGTCGACCCCGAGGCCTCGACCAGACAGGCGCAGGCCCCCACGTCCAAGGCCCCCCGTACGAACCGACGGGCGTCATGGGCGTGGCCGGGCCAGGCGACAAACACATCCCCGGCTTGCAACTGCCGGCTGTCCGTGCGCAGCGCGGCGCCGGGCGAGGCGCGCTCCGCCAGCCACTGCAGCACCTCTTCCACGTGTTCGACAACGGTCATCGGTTGGGCCATGTTCAGTTCACCTCCGGCACGGGCGCCGCCGCCTGGGCCTTGGCCACGATCTGGCGGGAGACGGTCTGATCAGGGGCCACGCCCATGTGATAGAGCGTCTGCTGCACCACCTGACTGAACACCGGAGCGGCCACATCCCCCCCGTAGTGACCGGCCTCGGTGGGCTCATCCACCATCACCGCCACGACGATGCGCGGTGCGGACACCGGCGCCAATCCGACAAACACCGAACGGTACTTGCGGTCCGCATAACCCCGCCCCTTCTCGTGCTTGTAGGCCGTACCGGTCTTGCCCCCGACGCTGTAGCCGATGGCGGCGGCCTTCGGTGCCGTGCCTCCGGGCATCGTGACCATGTTCAGCATGTGCCGAACGTCCCGCGCCACGCTGGGGCTGAACACTTGCACCCCCTGCGCCGGCTGCTCGGTCTTGAGCAAGGTCACGGGCACCATCTGACCGTCCCGGGCGAACACCGTGTAGGCCCGCGCCAACTGGATCAACGACGCCGACAACCCATAGCCATAACTCATGGTGGCCTGCTCGACCGTGCGCCAACTGCGATAAGGACGCAGCCGACCCGCCGCCATCCCCGGAAAACGCAGGTCAGGCTTCTGACCCAGCCCGATGGCATCGAACATTTCCCACATGTCACGCGCCGGCATTTCCAGGGCCAGTCGAACCGTGCCGACGTTGCTCGATTTCTGCACCACCTCTTCCACCGTCAGCGACGGGTGGGCGTGGGAATCGGTGATGGTCGACCCGTTGATGACGATGCGCCCACCCGACGTGTTCATGCGCCGCTGGGGGGTCGAGCGGCCCGACTGGAGCGACAGGGCGATCGTGAACGGCTTCATCGTCGAGCCTGGCTCGAAGGTGTCCGTCACCGCACGGTTGCGCACCTGCTCGCCCGTCATGCCTCGGCGGTCATCGGGCACATAGCTGGGCGCGTTCGCCATCGCCAGGATCTCGCCGGTCAACACATCAAGCACCACGACGCTGGCCGCCTTGGCCGCATGGCGGGCCACCGCCTCTTGTGCCTGCTGGTGGGCGAAGTACTGCACTTTCGAATCGAGGGACAGCGTGATGTCAGAACCGTTCTGAGGATCCACCGCATCACCGATGTCCTCCACGATCCGCCCGAGCCGGTCGCGTACCACGCTGCGGCTGCCGTTTCGCCCCTGCAGCGCGTTCTGATAGATCAGCTCGACACCTTCCTGGCCGTTGTTCTCGACGTTGGTGAACCCGACCACATGCGCCGAAGACTCTCCCGAGGGGTACTCGCGCCGGAACTCGCGCTGCTGGTGAACCCCCGACAGGCCGAGCGCCTTGACCTTGGCCGCCGTGGACTCGTCCACCTGACGACGCAGCCACACGAAGTTGCTGCCGTCCGCACCCACCTTGCTGGAGAGGTCAGCCACCGAATAGCCCAACAACTGCGCCAGCTCGCGCCGCTGCGCCGCGGTGGCCTTGAAGTCCTTGGGAATGGCCCAGATGGAGGGCGACGGCACGCTGGCCGCCAGGATTTGTCCATTGCGGTCCAGGATGCGACCGCGCTCGCCCGACAGCACGAACTTGCGCACATACCGGCTCTCGCCCTGCTTCAAGTAGAACGGCTGGTTGATCACCTGAACCCACGCGGCGCGGCCCGCCAGACCCAGAAAGGCCAGGCCGAGTCCGAACACCACCAGCCGGGAACGCCACAACGGCGTCTTGGCCGCCAGCAGCGGGCTGTTGGCGTACTGCACCTTCTCCGAGCGAGATCCAGACGCCGCCCCCGTGCCGGTCATGGCCGCCGACCACGACGAGAACTGCGCCCCCAGGCGCTGCCCCAGCGTCGCCCCCGAGCGCGCCCGACGGCGCGGCTCGTTGCGAGGAGAGCGGCTCCAACGGCTCACGGACGGACCTCCTGCCGGGCCGATTCATCGACGTACTCGGTGATCGCCGGGGTGACGTTTCGCATCTGCAGGCGCTCGCGCGCGAGCTTGTCCACCCGGGCGTGCGTGCCTTGGGCCCGACGCTCCAGATCCAGGCGCTCGGCCTCTTGGCGCAGCTGCACAGCGGTCTTCTCCGCCCGGTTCTTCGCGCTGTACAGACGACGGGAGTCGTACGACACCTGCACAAGGTACAGGGCGCTCACGATCACGGCCGCCAGCAACGCCACGTTGAGTCGGTTGATCACTTCCGCCCTCCCTCTGCGACCAGCGGTGCCGAGGTGCGCTCCGCCACGCGAAGAATCGCCGAGCGTGAACGCGGATTGAGCTGGACTTCGGCCTCGCTCGGTTTGACGCGTGCCACGGCCCGCAGCACCGACGGCGCCGGCTCCAGCCAGGGCATGCGCCGGTCGGGCGCCTGGTGGGCGTGCTGCTGGATGAAATTCTTGACCTTGCGGTCTTCCAGAGAATGGAAGGAGATCACGGCCAGGCGACCCTCCGGCGCCAGCAGCCGCAGGGCCGCGTTCAGCCCCTGCTCCAGCTCTTCAAGCTCCCCGTTGACCAGAATCCGCAGGGCCTGGAAGGTGCGAGTAGCCGGATCCTGTCCACGCTCTCGCGTCTTGACCGCACGAGCCACGACCGCGGCCAACTCGGAGGTGCGTCGCACCGGATCGCCGCCTTCGCGCCGTGCGACAAGCGCTTTTGCAATCGCAGAAGCAAACCGTTCCTCGCCGTATTCACGTATCACCTCCGCGATCCGACGCTCGTCGGCGCTCTCCAGGAATTCGGCGGCACTCTGGCCACGCGTGGGGTCCATGCGCATGTCGAGCGGGCCATCGAAGCGGAAGCTGAACCCCCGCTCCGGGTTGTCGATCTGGGGAGACGAAACCCCGATGTCGAGCAACACGCCGTCCAGGCGATCCACGCCCTGCGCCGCCAGCACCGACTCCAGGTTTCCGAATTGGGCATGCAGGATCGAGAAACGGGAATCCTCGATGCGCCCCGGACCGTGCAGGGCGTGCTCCACCGCCTCCGGATCTCGGTCTGTCGCCCACAGCCGCCCCCGACCGGAGAGCCGCTCCAGGATGCGGCGACTGTGCCCACCCCGACCGAACGTTCCATCAAGGTAGACCCCGTCGGGGTTCCAGACCAGTCCATCCACCGCCTCTTCCAGCAAGACGGTGGTGTGCCGCCACGTGGATGCGGCATCTTCAACCGGCGACACGGGCGCCGTGACAGGAGGCGTCATCGTCATGGCGTCAGAAGGAGAAGTCTTGCAGCACTTCGGGCATCGGCTGCTGAAGAACGGCCGCCTCGGCTGCGGCGTGGCGTTCGGCGTCCCACAACTCCAGGTGGTTGCCCATACCGACCATCAGCACCTCCTTGGACATGCCGGCCGCCAGCCGCAATTCCGGCGAGACCAGGATGCGCGACCCGCTGTCGATTTCAACGTCCATCGCACTGCCCAGGAAAATGCGCTTCCAGCCGCTGGCGGACATCGGCAGCGCCTCAACGCGCGCACGAAAGCCCTCCCAGACCGGACGAGGAAACACCATGAGACAGCCCTCAGGATGCTTGGTGATCGTGAGCTGACCTTGCGCCAAGGCCTGCAGCAGGTCGCGATGCCGCGAAGGGACGGTCACCCGCCCCTTGGCATCCAGCGCCAACGCTGAAGTTCCTTGAAAATGAAAGTCCGCCACAAAAACCCACCAATCGACACGTTCCCCCACTTTAGCGGATCGTCGAGAAGCGGGTCAAGCCGAGGTCGGCTGTTTTTTTCAATGAAATCAAGCACTTATCGGATATTTGAAAATCAGATCCGGAAAAAAGTGCATATGAAATAACAACTTGCAATAAGCATCCAAAGTGCCACTTGAGCTTGACGGCCCGAGAAGGCCCTTCCAGCACCAAACACGCAGAAAGGAGAAAACGAGAAAAGCCGCACAAGGCGGCTTTTTCAGAAGAACGGCCCGAAGGCCCGGCATCTGCGGGATCTCAGTTCGACTCTTTGATCATGCGCCCGGCCAGGGGTTGAACCGGTCTTGCGTTCATCGGATACATCCTGGCGAAGATGCCCAACTGCTCAACAGAAAGCTGGACCGGTTGCTTCATCACCAGCCAGAGAACACCCTCCGTGCAAGGCGGTGTCGTGAGCGAGCCCATGTAGGTGAAATAGCGCCGATCGGTGGGAAGCAAGGCGGTCAGGTCTGCCGGAGAGGGGGCGGCCATTTCCTGGTTTTTCTCCAGCGGCAGGCTGTTCCACACCTGCTGGATGATGGGGTGCGCGGCCCCTTGCTCCAGCAGCACGGCCACGACGGCCAGCCGCCCATCCAGGTCCTTGTGGACCATGTGGATGACCATGTCATACGAACGCCCATTGACACGCTCTTCGGACGGCCGATGGAAGTGGAACTGGACCAGCTCATAGCGTTGTCCATTGACGGTGATGGCATTGCCATAGCCGACGTTGGCCTGCACGGTGTGTCCGTTGTCGATCACATTGAACCCGCTGGCCCGATAGTCGAACTCGATCGGAGCCAGGTCCACCCGAATGCCCCCACGGATGTCGATGGGGCTCTGGCGATTGCCGATGCCGCACATGAGGTATTCCGGCTTGAGCGCCCCCCATGCCGCAGGAGCCCCCTCGCTGCCATAGCCCCAATGGGCCGCATGCGACGATGGTGCGTGCCCCCCACCCTCCGCCTTGGGCTCGGCGCGGTGCCCCTCTGGAGCCGGAGTGGCCTTGGCCACACGGGTGTTGCCGCCGTGAGCCGCCCGTGCACGCGGCTTCTCGCCGTGTCCGGCGCTTCCTCGGGCGTGAGGCGCCGCACCGTCGGCCTTGGGCTTGACCTCAGACATCCGGGCCGCCAGACGCTCCCGCAACTCATCCACGGACAGGTCCGGTCGGCCGGCATCCGACTTCACGGGCTTCGGGGCCGCATGGCCATCGGAAGCCTGAACAGGCCCCGCCAAGGCGAACAGCGCCCCACCAGCCAAGGCCAGCACCGACAAGGCCACCGCACCGCGGCGAGGCATCAGGGAACGGATCGGGGTGTACATCATGCTGGTCCTTCTCGACCCGCGCCACACGACCGCCCACCGGCCCGACACGGGTTCTCCTGAACCGTATCGGCACGCCAGGGATCAGCTTGACCCCGATGCGCCCTCCAGCGCCGCCGGATCCGGCCGTCCGGCACGTCGCCAGGCCAACCACCCCACAGACATCAACGCAGCCGAACCCCAGGCCAGCGCCCGGGCATCGTGCATCAACATCGGCGCCAACACGCCAGCCACCCAGGCGTTGGCCAGGCTGCCAACGGTGGCCTGCAGCGACGACGCCATGCCTCTGCGGTGGGGAAACAGGTCCAGAACCATCAAGGTCACCACCGGGACCAGCAAAGCCCAGCCAAACGAGTACAGCCCCAGGGGCAACAGCGCCCACGGCACCGCAGGCACTCCGTTCCAGTTGAGCATCAGGTTCAGCGCCGTCGCCGTGACCGTCACGCCGAACCCCAGCCCCACCTGCCGGACACCAGACACCCGCCCGGCCAAACGTCCGCTGGTCCAGGCCCCCGAGGTGATGCCGCCAATCACACACAGGAACAACCAGAAGAACTGCGTGGGGGCCAACCCCAACACATCGCCCAGGAACGTGGGGGCACTCAGCACATAGAGGAACATGCCATTGAATGGCACCCCCGAAGCCAGAGCCAGCCACCAGAAGCGAGGGCGGGAACCCAACTCCAGATACCCCCGCGCCAGATCCCGGAGATGAAACGACTGCCGACCCGAAACCGGCAGGGTTTCCGGGAGGTGCCGCCAGACACCCCAGGCGATCGCCCCCCCGATCAAGGCCAACGCCCAGAACACGGACGGCCACCCGGCATGCACGGACAGCCACCCTCCCAGAATCGGCGCCACAGCAGGGGCCACCCCAAAAAAGACGGTCACTTGCGACATCATGCGCTGCGCCTCCTCCGGGGGAAACAGGTCCCGGATGACGGCTCTGGACACCACCATCCCCGCCCCCGTCGACATGCCCTGCAGCGCGCGAAACCACACCAGCGCCCAGACCTGCTCCGACAGCGCGCAGCCCACACTGGCCAGGGCAAACACCGACACGCCGGTCAACACCACCGGCCGACGCCCGAAACTGTCGGCCAGGGCGCCGTGGAACAGGTTCATGACCGCAAACCCCAGCAGGTAGGCCGACAAGGTCTGCTGCATCTGCAACGGCGTGGCCCCCAGATCGGTCTGGATGGCCGCAAAGGCCGGCAAGTAGGTGTCGATGGAAAAAGGACCGAGCGAACTCAGGGACGCCAACAACACCGCCAGTGCCCAGCGGGGCGCCGACCACACGGCAACGGAGGGGGACATGAGCGATCCGGCTTCCAGAAAACGCGAGAGTTTAGAAGGCCCCAAAACGGAAAGGGCTGCCCAAGGCAGCCCAGAAGGAATTGATGTGGCGCGCCTCGGGGGTCAGGCCGCGCGCACCGCCGCCTCGCGAGCCGGCTGGGGCTCGGCCACCGAGCCGCCTCCACCCTGCTGCAGCTTGCGTCGAGCCAGCCAGGACTGCAATTGCTGGGTCACGGCCAACACCGCACCTTGCGGATGTTGCACATCAACCGCCTGTCCGGGAGCGGGAGCCAAGGCCCCGAGCTCTGTCAGGCAATCGTTGAGCGACTGCGCATCCAGCGGATAACTGCCAATGACCCCCTTCTCGCGATTGCGCAGCGAGAGCGCCCCCTCCTCGAGGTGGACAAACGGCAGATCCAGAAGCTCGGCCGCATCGGCCAGCACCTGCCCAGGCTCCACCACCGCGCATTGCCCGCCCCGCAGGATGCTCAGCTGTTCAGGCAGGGAACGCACCTCGCGGCACAGCACCACTGCGCGCGACATGCGGGCCGAAAGCGCCACATCCTGGGGCACCCCATCCACCAGCAGGCAGATGGCGCTGGCCAGATCGCTGTGCTGGCGCAGCACCTGGGTCAGCACGATGCGCGTGACGCGGTCGAGCATCCACACGACCTTGGGCACCGACGTCACCTTGGCCAACACCTCACAGAAGTGCTGCGCCTGGGACTCTTCGCCCGGCTGGAACGACACGGCCACCACGGCATACGGGGTCCCCTGCTGATGCTCCGACCAAGTCGGGCCCAGGTACATGGACATGCCGTGACGCAGGAACGCGCCCGCGGGCGTCGTGACTTCCTTCCACACGGCCGCAACAGCGTCCGCTTCCAGCAGGCCGGGCGCGGCATACACACGACCGGAAGCCACGCCCAACTGGGCGAGATGGTCGAGCGCAACCGGGTGCGCCACCGCAAACACGAGGTCAGACAACTGCTCAAGCATGGCCGCATTGGCCTTGCGCGGCAGCGAACCGTCGCGCCGCGGACTGCGGTCCCCGCCGTCCAGGCACACCAGCGGCACGTCCTGCTGACGCGCCAGCAGCGCGCACGCCAGGACCCCGTCGCTGCAACCCAAGGTCAGCACCGCCGACGGCGAAAACTCCGCCAGCACATGCGAGAACCGTTCGAACACCACCGAAGAGCCGGAGGCCAGGCTGCCCCCGACAGCGCCCAAGTGCAAGCCCACTTCGAGGCTCGGCAGCAGGCGCTCCATCTTTTCCCAGGGCCACACCGTGGCGTCGATGCCGGGGTTGACCAGCACCATGCGCGGCGAATCGGCACGCGTTTCCATGGCCTGGGCAAGGGCCGCAAAGCGCAGCGCCGCACTGGCTGTGTCGGCCACGCACAGCAGCACTTCACGTCGACGTCCCGGCACAAATTTCTCGATGCGCACCACATCGTGCGCCGCTTCAGGCGCCACCTGGCCGGCCCGGCGCAGGCGATCGGCCACCCGGGCCACATCGGTCTCGCCGGAGATCAGCTCACGTGCCGCGCTGTGGTCGATCTCGAGCATCGGCGAGGCATCCGACTGGACCGCCGCGACGGCCGCCGCAGTCGGCGCCGCCAGGGCGGGCTCGAGCGGCGCCACCTCAACCGCCCGGACCACCGGTGCCGCGGGCGGACTGACCGGCGGGGCCACAGGCGGCACTTCGTCGACCGAATCCTGAACCGCGGGAGTGGACTCCGCCCCTTCGGACACCGGCAACGCGACCGGCTCGAAACTGGCTTCGCCGATCTCGGAGCGCAACTCCTGCGCCGTCTGCTCCACCAACTCGGGCGTGATGCGCTCGCTGCCATCCAGGAAGGAAGCCAGCAGCAGGCGATTGGCCAAGCGGTTGATGCGCCGGGGAATGCCCGCCGTCCATCGGTAGACCTGCTCCATCGCGCCAGGCGTGAACTGCGGCCGATCGGTCCATCCCACTCGCCGCAGACGGTGCTCGATGTAGGAGCGCGTCTCCTCGACACCCAGCGGGCCGAGGTGATAAGAGGCCGTCACGCGCTGGCGCAGTTGCTCCATCGACGACGACTCGAGCAAGCGACGCAATTCAGGCTGTCCCACCAGGAAACTCTGGAGCAGCGACTGGTTGCCCAACTGGAAGTTGGACAGCATGCGCAACTCTTCCACGGCCTTCGGACTGAGGTTCTGGGCCTCGTCGACGATCAACAGCGCGTGGCGGCCCTGAGCGGCCAACTTGGTGAAAAAGGCCTCGAGCGTCGCGATGATGTGGGCCTTGGTGTTGCCCTGCGCGGGAATGCCGAACGCCGTCAGGATGGACTGCAACAGTTCGCCCGACTCCAGCTGGGTACTGACGATCTGAGCGGCCAGAACCTTCTGGCGATCCAGCCCATCCAGCAGCGTGCGCACCAAGGTGGTCTTGCCCGCGCCGATCTCGCCGGTGATGACGATGAAGCCCTCACCCGCGGCGACCCCGTACTGCAGGTAGGCCAGAGCACGCCCGTGCCCCCGGCTGTTGAAGTAGAAGGCGGGATCCGGATTCAGCTGAAACGGAGAACCGCTGAAGCCATAGTGCGACTCGTACATGTCGTGTGGTTCTCAGGACTCAGAAGCGGTGATTGGCACCCGCATAGATGGCGGATTCGTGGACATCCGACGAGTTCTCGATGGTCGACGACGAGAATTGCTGGCGCACGCCGATCGTGCCGGTGGTCTTCGGAGACAGCCGGTGACTCAACCCCAGACGGATGCCCGCATTGGTGCGCTCACCCGCCAAGCCCGACTCCACCGACGACGTGCGAGACCAAGACACTTCCAAGTTTCCATTGGTCTGCGGCGACAGGGTCCGCGTCAGTTCCGCCGACCAACCGATCTGCTTGGTGTCCTGGGGCAACTGTCCCACAGGCAACGACACCTGACCCAGGGCGTTGGTGGTGGTCTGGCGATAGATCCGGGCCAACACACGGTGGCGCACCCCCAGGAACAGAGCCGAGAGCTCGGCGTTCTGCAGAATCTGCGCCGAACCTGCTGCGTCCACCACCGAAGGCTGCGCCAGTGTCGAGGGCAGACCCCAGCTGGCCAGTTCGTTCTGCACCCGAGTCAGCCGCTGGCTGGCATCGCTGTAGCGCGTCATGTAGGCGGCATTCAGCAACGACTCCAGCGAGGCCGCCCCACCCGAAAGACCCGCCAGTTGCATCGCATAGGTCGTGGCCTGACGAGAGGTCGAAGCACTCACGACCAGGTACGGGGAACGGTGCGTGAACCGCGCACTCCAGCCATTGCCGAAGAACCGACGCTCACCCAGCACATCCAGCATCGTGCGCTCTGTCGGCGCCCAGTGCAGCAGCCCCCCTCGCAGCGTGTTCTTTACGTTGACGCCAGCGTAGGCGCCCTGATCCCGGCCACCTGTGACACCGACGAACAAAGAACTGGTCGGCGCCCACAGCAGCGAGGCACGGGCCAAGTCGAAGGTGGTGTTTTCGGAACCGAAGCCGTCACCCGAGGACTTGGCATGCGAGCCTTCCAGGCGCAGCCCGAAGGGCTTGGGCTTGGTGTCGAACCGGACGGTGTCGGATTCGACGCGGAAGCGGTCATAGACCGAAGTGTCTGCGCTGTCCTGCGCTTGCACCCACGCCAGGTCGGACCGCGCAAAAATCGAGGTATCCGGCGTCAGCTGGTGGTCCAGATAGGGACTGATGCGCTGGCGGTAGGTGCGCCGACGGTTGGCCGGACCGTCCTGGAACGTCGCTTCGGAGAGATTGGCGCTGCTGGTCTCGGCCGCGAAGTTCGCATCCAGATAGACCCACTGGTCCACAGCCTCGACGTTCAGGTCCAGAGACGAGTTGGGGAAAAACTGGTTTTCACCGGTCCCGGCCAGATACAGGTAGCCATCCCCAGCCAGCCGCCCCCGCAGGCGATAACGTCCGCCCTGCGCGTCGAGATCGGCATAAGGCGTGAAGCGCAAACGCAGATCCGGCTCTTCGCTGCCGGAGGCCGCCAGCGACGGATTGGAGCTGAGCACCGCTTGGGTGCTCACACCCGTGTTGATGCGCCAGGCTTCCGCGTGCACAGGCAGCGCCGTCGCGCCGATCGCGGCCACCAAGGCCACGGGCTTCAGGGCGCGACGGAAACCGGCGCGAACACCCCAATCACTGCGCGTAATAGTAGCCATAAGCCTCTTCGCTGGCGCCGGCCGTGCTCTTGTTGAGCACGGTCATGACGACGGGGCACTCTTCCAGAGCCGCATAGGCCTGACTCACCTGCGAATGGGTGGTCTTGTTGGCTTCCACCACCATCACCACCTGCCCCACCCGCGAGGCCAGCACACGGGACTCCGTCGTGGGGATCACCGGAGGGGCATCAAACACGATGATCCGGTCAGCATACTTGCTGGCCAGTTCATCGAGCAGACGCTCCATGGCGGCCGAGGCCAGCAGTTCCGTCGACTTGGGCGACGGGGTTCCGGCCGGCAGCAGCGTCAGCTTCGGCACGTTGGTGCGCAGCATGACATCGCCCAGCGTGAGCTGGTTCTTCGACTCGAGCACGTCCAAAAGGCCCAGCGTCTGCTCGACGCCGGCACGGGCCAGCACCGACGGGCGCAGCACGTCCGCATCGATCAGCAGCACCCGATGGTCCACTTCCATCGCGATGCTCATCGCGAGGTTCATGGCGAAGAAGGTTTTGCCCTCGCCCGGCATGGCACTGACCACCTGGATCAGGTTGGCGCGGGGCACCACATGGGCCCCTTCACCCCGGGCATTGGCCAGCAAGGGCCGCTTGATGATGCGCAACTGCTCGGCCAGTTGGGAGCGGGCCGTGGCCGGCACCAGATAGCCATCACGTTCCAGCCGGACAAGGTCCAGCGACACTTCCCGCGAGCTCTTGCCCACGACCGGGTCGTCGGTGGTCTCGACAAAATCGGGGGCTGCACGACGCGAGGGGGCCGCAGCAGCGGGCATCACTGGACGACGCTCCACCTGCGGGGCCGCCACCGGCGCCACCGCAACGGGTGGCGGGACGGCCACCGGAGCCGACTCCGGCATGGCCAGAGGGGCCACGGGAACGTCGATCCCTGCTCGCTTGAGCTCTTCCAGGCGTTTGGCGGCTTGTTCGATCAGACTCATGGAAATTCCTAGACAGCTGGGGCCACGGCCGGGTGGAGCGCAATCCAGACGATCCACAGAGCGCACACCAGCATCAACAGGCCCAAGGCCCCGGCCAGCTTCATGCGATCTGCACGATCGATCATGGCCTTGCCACTGTCGGCGATCACATGGATGCTGCCGAGCACAGGACGCTTCGTGAATTCGCGCAACTCACGCTCGCTGGAGAACGTCGGCTGCAGCATCGTCATGCCATAGGCGGCCACCAGACCCGCGATCAGCGACAGCAGCAACGTGGCGATCGCCATGTGCATGCGGCTGGGGAACACGGCGTTCGGAAGCACGCGCGGCGGCTCGATGACCCGGAAATCGGCGGCCAGGGACCGCTGATCGATCTTGACGCCCAGGTTGGCAGCCTCACGGCGCTCCACCAGTTCCTGGTAGTTCTTGCGGATCACGTCGTAATCGCGGGTCAGCTGGGCCAGCTCAGCTTCGGCCTGGGGCACACGCCCCGCCTGCGAACGAGACTCTTCCAGACGGCTTTGCAACACCCCCAGCTGCCCCCGCAGGGACGCCACCTTGGCCTCGGCTTCCGTCAGACGCACGCGCAGGGTCTGGTACACCGGGTTGGTGGCGGCATAGGCACGGCCTTTGCCCGCCCGCAGACGCTCTTCGGCTTCGCGGCGACGGGCCGATTCCAGCTCGGCGATGGTGCGGCGGGTCGTGACCACATCCGGATGCATGTCCGTGTAACGGCGCAGCATCTCATCGAGCTGGCGACGTTGCACTTCAATGCGGGAATCCAGCTCAGGCGTCACCGAAGCAGCCGAAGCCGATCCGGGCGGCATTTGCGGGGCCTCGGCATTGAGTTCCTGCCGAATGGCATCACGAGAACGCTCGGCCGCGTTCAACTGCACGCGGGTGTTGTTGACCTCGTCCGAGATGGACGAGACGCGTGCGAAATAGTCCTGGTTCGTCGCAGAGGTCACGCCCATGTTGCGGACCTTGAACTCCTTGACACGGCTTTCCGCCGCCACCAACTTCACTTCGTACGACTTGATCTGGTCGTCGATGAAGCGGCTGGCGTCCATGGATTTCTGGCGCTTGCCGTCAACGCCGGTGTCCATGAACAGCGTCACGAGGCCCGCCACCAGCGCCTCCGCCCTCTTGGGATCCTGGTCACGGAACCGGATGTCGTAGAGGTTGTTGCCACCGGTCTGCTCGACCTTGATGGCCTTCAACAACGACTCGATCTGGGCATCGGTGGAGTCGCTGGAATTCTTGTCCTTGCCGACGGTCGGCATGGCCACCAGACGTTCGATGTTCGGACGCGAAATGAGCGTGCGCCCCAGCATGCGGACCTGCTGGTCGATGTCGGGCTGATAGGTCAGGCCGACCATCAGCGGCTTGAGCACGGTCTGGGTGTCGACATAGACACGCGCGCGCGCCTCGAAACGCTCCGGCACGGCCGAGGTCACAGCCCCGCCCAGAAGCGCCACACCCCACGCCACACCCACGCCGATCCAGCGGTGTCGCCACATGCGCTGAAGGGTGGACGTTGCCTGTCGGGTCAGATCATTCATACCCGCTCACACCTATGAAACAAGACACACACCGGGAACCCCGAGGCACGCCGACGGACGCCTCACCGCAGAGCAGAGGCATCCCCAAAAGAGACTGAACGCAGTGCGTCAGAACCAGCTCTGCGGAACGATCACGATGTCGCCCGGCTTGACGTCCACGTTGGCCGAGATGTCACCGCGCTTGAGCAGGTCCTTGAGGCGGACGCTGTACTGCTTGCCCCCCTCGGAGCCGCGCACCAGGACCGCACCATTGCCATCGGCAAAGTCGGTCAACCCCCCCGCCTGGATCATGACATCCAGAATCGTCATGTTGGAGCGGAACGCCACGCTCTGGGGCTTGGCGGCCTCGCCGACGATGCGGATCTGCTCACCGGCTTCACCCTGGAAACTGGTCACGACCACGGTCACAACTGGATCCCGGATCACCTTGGACAGGCGAGCTTCGATTTCGCGAGACAGTTCGGCCGGGCTCTTGCCCGCCGCCACGACGTCTTCCACCAGAGGGGTGGAGATCAGGCCGTCCGGACGCACGGTGTACGTGCCCGACAGTTCCTGGTTGCGCCACACGACGATGTTGAGCTGATCAAGGGCACCGATCTTGTAACGATGCTCCAGCGTCTGCGCCGAACGCGGGGCCGGCGGATAGGAGCCGAAGCTGCCACAGCCCGCCAGCAGCGTCGAAGCCGCCACGGCCAGAGCACACAACGCCACAGGAACACGGCGAGCCAGAATCGATCCCATATGAAGTCCTCTCAATCGCGACCGCCTCTGGCCGCCCTTGCACTGATCGTATCGCCGCCCCATGACCACTCGTCAAGCTCGTCACCCGAGCCAGTGGCATCCATGGATTAATTCCGCGGCATTCGCAACATTTTCAAACAATTCGAGACCCCTGCACACCCTTGATTCCAGGGCGCGATCAGTGAGCCCCTTCACGGAACAGCACCACGCTGACGGTCTCGATCAGCACCTGCAGGTCGAGCAGCAGCGAGTTGTTCTTGACGTAGTACAGGTCGAACTGGTGCTTCTTGCGCGCATCCTCCAGCGAAGCGCCGTAGGCATAACGCACCTGGGCCCAACCCGTCAGACCCGGCTTCACGGTGTGGCGCAGATCGTAATAGGGAATCTGCTCCTTGAGCTGCGCCACGAAGGACGGACGCTCCGGTCGCGGCCCCACCATGCTCATCTCCCCACGCAAAACGCTGAACAGCTGAGGCAGCTCGTCCACCCGCGTCTTGCGCATGAACGCCCCAACACGCGTGATGCGGCTGTCGTTCTTGGTGGCCCAACGCGCGACCCCGTCCTTTTCAGCATCGGTGCGCATGCTGCGGAACTTGATGCACATGAAGGACTCGCCACCCAGGCCCACACGCTCCTGCTTGTAGAGCACCGGCCCCCGGCTGTCCAAGCGAATGGCGATGGCCGCGATCAACATGACCGGACTGGCCAGCAACAGCAGCGTGGCCGAGCTCACGATGTCGAACACCCGCTTCGTGACCGTGCGCAACGCCCCCTGGGCGAACCCCTCGCCGTACACCAGCCAAGAGGCCTTCAGGCTGTCCACGGGCACTTCGGCCTTGGTGCGCTCATAAAAGCCAGCCAAGTCCATGATCGGAACACCGCTGATGCGGCAGTCCAGCAACTGATCCATCGGAACGCCGCCCCCGCGCTGCTCACGCTCGGCCACGATGATGTCGTTGACCTGGTGTTGACGCACCAGATCCAGCATGTTGCGCCGACGATCAAACAGCTTGGCATCTTCCAGCGCCGCCGCACCGTCGGACGATTCCGAAGTCGGAAAAAATCCAACCACCTCGTAGCCCGCCCACTGCTCGGCCGCACGCAGGTCGTTCCACACCTGCACAGCATCGGCCCCGGTACCGACGATCATCACGCGACGGGTCCCGACCGCCTGGCGGAACACCAGGGCCGCACCGCGGTAGACCGCCAACCCACCCAGCAAGTACGCCAGCGAGTACCACACCAGACGGCTGGCATAGCCGTCGTACTGGACGTGCTTGGCCGCAAGGTAGGTGATGTACCCCCCCACCGCGAACACGAACAGGATCCGGACGGCAATGGCCGCCAGGCCCAGATTCCGATGCCGGTACAGCCCGACAAAGGAGTACATCAGGGCCATCACCAGCGAAAAGATGAAGGCCGACAGCACGATGGCCGGAGTGGTCACCGCCGCCAAGAGGCCAGGGGTTTCCGACAGGGTTGTGGCCGCCATCAAAGCCGCCACAAAACACAGCAGGCCATCAGCCAGCAACTCTACGAAGTGAGTTCCTGACGTGCGATGCTGAAAGACTCGAAACATTCGTTGACTCCCATTGGGGCGCGGCCAAAAGCGTCGGCGGAACTGACCGACACCCCGGCAAGACTTGGACACAAAGGATTTTCGGCAGCTACCTGCTGCGAACAACCCTTCATCCACAGGTCGAGGACACCCGGAATGCTTGTTCTGTGCGAATGCGTGACGAAATGAGCCATCCGCCCTGCACACGCGCCGACCGCCTTGACATTAGACAGCCACCCGCACAGGTACTTGGACGCTTCTGATCTCAAAATGGAAAAAGTCGCAGCTTCTTCCATTTAATCGGCACCTTCACCCCCCGTTCGGGTGTCAGCATCTTATCCCAACATGCAACGCCGTAACACCTGCTAACAAATTGTGGACGTCCACATGTCCGAATCCCGCCACTTTCATCATGGCTTTCAGTTCAGCCTGCGGGGGGTGCATGCGGATGGATTCGGCCAGGTAGCGGTAGCTCTCGGCATCGCCCGCGATCATCTGGCCCAGCTTGGGCAGGATGTTGAAGGAGTACCAGTCGTAGGCCTTGCGCAGCGGCGGGGCCACCTGCGAGAACTCCAGCACCAGCAGCTTGCCGCCCGGCTTGAGCACGCGGTTCATCTCCTTGAGCGCCTGGTCCTTGTGCGTCATGTTGCGCAGGCCGAAGGCCACGCTGACGATGTCGAAACGCTCGTCGGGAAACGGCAGCTTTTCGGCGTCGCACAGCACGGTGGGCAGGATGCGGCCCTCGTTGACCATGCGGTCCCGGCCGGTGCGCAGCATGGCCTCGTTGATGTCGGTGTGCACGACACAGCCCGTCGGTCCGACCTTCTTGGCGAACTGACGGGTCAGGTCACCGGTGCCGGCAGCGATGTCGAGCACCTGGTGGCCCTCGCGCGCGCCGGAAACGGCGATGGTGTACGCCTTCCAGACGCGGTGCAGCCCCCCCGACATCATGTCGTTCATGACGTCGTAGCGCGAAGCGACCGAATCGAACACGCCGCGCACCATCGTGGCCTTCTGCGTCTCGTCGACCTTCTTGAAGCCGAAGTGGGTTTCGCTCATACCAGCAAATCCTGAGAAAGGGCCATCACACAGGGAAGGCCAGATTGAAAGAGTGCGTCCAGACGCCCGGGGGCTTGAAGGGTGCGCAAGAGCACGCTCAGTGCGCCGCCCCGCGGGAACCACAGGACGACCCCGCCTTTTCGGGCATGGGCGTGTCGCGGTCCAGGCCGGCCTCGGCCAGTCTGCGCAGGTGCTCGGCCCAAAGTTCAGCCTGGCGTTCGCCCAGCTCACGCAGGTAGGTCCAGGTGTAGAGGCCGGAATCGTGGCCGTCGCTGAACGTTGGCTTGAGCGCGTAGTGCCCGACGGGCTCCAGATCCACCATCTGCACCTCGCGCTTGCCGGTCTGCAGGGTTTCCTGACCCGGGCCATGACCTTGCACTTCGGCCGAAGGCGACATCACCCGCAGGAACTCGAATGGCAGGCTGTAGCGGGTGCCATCGGCATAGACCAGCTCCAGCACCCGGCTGGCCTGATGCACGGTGATGTCCACCGGCACTTCCATGCGAGACGCGTCCTGATTCATCACTTCTCCCACCCGGGTGTCACAACCTGCACAAGGGCCGAAGTTTACGTGTGTCGATCAGGGCGTACCAGAAGTGACGAGCGTGCGCATGGCATCGCCCACCGCCGCATCCACAGCCACCGTGTCGAATGCAAACGCGGCCCCGGCTTCCCGTTGCACCGGCGCCCAGATGGCCTGCGGGTAATGCGCATCCGCCGGATCGCGAGCGACGAGGTGCCAATGCAGGTGCGGCACCATCGTGCCGAAGGCCGCCAGGTTGATCTTGGTCGGCTTCAAGTGCTCGCGCATCACGCGCTCGACGGCCGCCACCGCATCCATGCACAGATGCCGGTCGGCGGTGGACAGGTCGCTCAGCTCGGCAAAGTGGTCGTTCCAGATCACCCGGTAGTAGGCCGGATAGGCGGGCATGTCGATGACCCGCGCCACCCGAAACTTGGGCAGGCGCACCACCGGCACCACGGCCAGGGGTGAATCCTCGCCACACAGGACACACGCCGTCACACCAGCACCCGCTCAATCCCACCCGCATTGGCACGGTTCACGTACTCCGGCATCCAGTTCTCGCCCAGGATCTTGCGGGCCATCTCGACGACGATGTAGTCGGCTTCAAGCAGGCCACCCTGCAGGTCTTCGCCATAGCGCGACAAGCCTTGCAGGCACGCCGGGCACGAGGTCAGCATCTTGACGTTGCCCTGGTGACCGGCTGCGCGCAGCTCGGCTTCACCCTTGCGGATCTCCTCTTCCTTGCGGAAGCGGACCTGGGTGGACACGTCCGGGCGGTTGAGCGCCAGCGTGCCCGACTCGCCGCAGCAGCGGTCGGACTTGACCACGC
>CAYYCN010000036.1:0-26488 GCA_964470355.1 uncultured Sphaerotilus sp. | reverse complement strand
GTGCACAACACCTACTTCACGCTGCCGGTGCTGATCGCCATGCTCAGCAACCACTACGGCATGCTCTACCAGGGTGAGCACAACTGGCTGGTGTTGAGCGCGTTGATGTTGGTCGGCGCGCTGGTGCGCACCTTCTTCGTGGCGCGGCACAAGGGGCGTCACCTGTGGGCGCTGGTGGGGGTGGCCCTGGCGCTGCTCGCGGGCCTGATCGTGGCACTGAGGCCCGCTCCGGTGCTGGTGGCGGCCGACACGTCCGAGGGGATGGGTACCACGGGACTGAGGACGCCGCCGGATGCAACGCCCACCTGGCTTCAGGTGCAGGCCGTGATTGAGCAGCGCTGCGTGGTTTGCCACAACGCCCAGGTCCAGAACAAGGGCGTGGCCCTGCACACATTCGAAGGGGTGAAGGCGCACGCGCAACAGATCCGCCAGCAGGTGGTGCTGCAGCGCCTCATGCCGCTCAACAATGCCACGCAAATCACCGAAGCGGAGCGTGCGCTGCTGGATCGCTGGGTGCAGGCGGGTGTGCCTGGGCCTTGATCGATGCCTCCGCTTGGGAGGCGGAAGCATGCAAAAGGGACCGGATGGACCGGTCCCTTGGTCGCACGAAGCGCTGCAGGCGAAACACCCGGGATCGGCTCGACTCGGTCCCGGGCGGAGGGTCAGAAGCGGGTGCGCATGCCGACGGCCACCGTGTTGCCGTCGTTCTTGGCCGTGAGCTTGTCGTTCATGTAGACCAGATAGAGATCGGTGCGCTTGGATGGCTTGTAGTCGTAGCCCAGCGAGGTGGTCTTGCGCTTGGTGGCAGCGGCCGTGCCGATCTCCGACTTGGACTCGCCGTACGACAGCAGGAAGGCGCCCGGACCGACCGGCACCGACGTGCCCACCTGGAAGATCGAGGTGTCGATGTCGGCCGTGGCGTCGGTCTTGACCTTGCCGTACTGGCCGAACAGCTTGGCGACCTGGAAGTCGTAGGACACGTTGCCTTGGGCCGCGCGCTGCTTCTCGAAGCCGGCGGGAATGGCGGCCACGCCGTTCTTCACTTCCTGGAAGACCAGCATGCTGGAGAAGCCGCCCACGGCGTACTTCAGGCCGGTGCTCCAGTTCTTGCCGGTGGCTCCGGTGGCGCCTTCGCCCGCGGCGACGGTGGCCGTTACGCTCAAGCCGCTCCAGGTCGGGCTGACGTACATGGCGGAGTTGCTCCAGCCGCTGTCGCCGTACAGGCCACCGCGTGCGGCGTCGGTGAAGTACTGGCGGATGGTGGGCGAGAAGCCGAAGGAGTCACCAAACGGGTTGTAGCCCAGCGATGCGACGAACATCGTGGTGGTGTTGCGCCCCAGGGTCAGCGTGCCGACTTGCGCGTGGGCCAGGCCGACGGACGCGGTGCGGGCCCAGAACGGGTCGGTGGCGCTGCGGCCGGAGGCGCCCGCATCGGCGCGCAGGAAGCTCTCCAGCGTGAACTTGGCCGACAGGCCGCCGCCGAGGTCCTCGATGCCGCGAAAGCCGATGTAGCTCGTGGTCATCTTGCCGTTTTCGACGGCCTTGGTCTTGGCATTGCCCGCGGTCTGGAACGAACCGGCGGAAACGTCGACCAGACCGTACAGGGTCACGGACGACTGGGCGTGGGCGGTGCCGCACAGGGCGGCCAGGCAGGCGAGGGCCAGCAAGCTCTTGGATGACGAAGACATGAAAGGTCCTGTGATCAGGGGTGGACGGAGGGAATCAAGAGCAATTTCCGGCCAAACTGGTGCCGCGTGGCCGTGCACACGGGCCGCTGTGGTGCGGCCGGAAGGTGCAGGGGTCCATGCGGCGCCCGAATGGTGAACGCTTCTACTCTTGCGCCCGACGTCGCAGCTTGCATGCCAGGCGGGGGACTCAGCGGCTGAACACCCCCACGGCCGAAGCCAGTTCGCTGGCCTGGAGGCGCAGGCTGGCTGCCGCTGCCGCGGATTGTTCGACCAGCGCCGCGTTCTCCTGCGTGGAGTGGTCGATGGCGCTCACCGCCTCGTTGACCTGTGAGATGCCGGTGGACTGCTCGGCCGTGGCGTGGCCGATCTCTGAAATCAGCTCGTTGACCCGGAGAACTTGGGCGACCACTCCGTCGATGGTGCGTTTGGCGTCGCTCACCTCGCGCACCCCGTCCCCGACCCGCTCGGCGCTGTCGTGGATCAGGGCCTTGATTTCCCGCGCCGCGGTGGCGCTGCGCTGGGCCAGGTTACGCACCTCACCGGCCACCACCGCGAAGCCACGTCCCTGCTCGCCAGCCCGGGCGGCCTCCACCGCGGCGTTCAGGGCCAGGATGTTGGTCTGGAAGGCGATGCCGTCGATCACGCCAATGATCTCCCCGATCCGCTGGCCCGCTTCCGCAATGCGCTGCATCGTGTTTTCGAGGCGGTGCACGGATTCGCCGCCGACGCCCGCCGCGTGGGTGGCGTTCCCGGCGAGGTCCGTGGCCCGTCGGGAGGCCTCGGCGTTGGTGCTCACGATCGAGCTGATCTGTTCCATGGACGAGGCGCTTTCCTGCAGGCGGGCCGAGGTCTGCTCGGTGCGCACGCTCAAGTCGTCGTTGCCGTGGGCGATCTCGTCGCTGGCCACCCGGACGCCGTCGACCTGGGACGCCACATCGTCGATGATCCAGCGGAACGTCAGACCCAGCTGGTTGACGGCGCGCAAGGTCATCCCGAGTTCGTCGACCCGGTCCATCTGGAGGGCATCCGTCTCGCCGCAGGCCACGCGCTGGGCCTGGGCCGCGACCGCCCGGATCGGTTTCACGATCTGTGCTTCGAGCCACAAGCCGGCACCGAGCGTGACGGCCGCGAGGGCGCCCAGGCTGGCCCACAGGGGCAGGCCCAACGGCAAGGTGGTCGCCAGCAACCCGCCTGCGGTCAGGCCCAGGCCCAGCACGGGCAGGCGCACCCGCCAGGCGATGCCCAGGGTCTTCAGCGTGGAGCGCCAGGCCAGCCAGCCGGTGTGCACCAGCGCTCCCTTGTGGAAATCCAGCCCCTGGGCCTGGCCGTCGCGAAAGCGCCGGTACAGCCGCTCGGCGGCTTCGACTTCCGTGCGGGACGGGGACGTGCGCACCGACAGGTAGCCGGCCAGTTGCCCACCGCGGTGAACCGGCGTGGCGTTGGCCCTCACCCAATAGTGATCCCCGTTGCATCGGCGGTTTTTCACCACCGCCGTCCACGGCTGTCCGGACTGCAGCGTTCGCCACATGTCGGCGAAGGCCTGGGCCGGCATGTCGGGGTGCCGGACCAGGTTGTGCGGTTGTCCCTGCAGTTCCTGTCGGCTGAAGCCGCTGGCCTCCACGAAGGCCGCGTTGGCGAAGAGGATCCGACCCTGGAGGTCGGTCGTCGACATCAGTGTCGCGTTCGGATCGAAGGCGTACTCCCGCTGAGTCACGGGTTCATTGAGTCTCATGGTCGAACTGCTCCTGGACTTGAACTGACTGTGGCCGTGTTCATGGGGCGGCCCGGTCCCCTCCCTGGTCAAGCCCGGACGACAGAGTCCGACCAGACCGACATTGACGCTGGCATCATGGGGTCGCGGTGCCGCGTGACAATCGCCAAGAACACGGCTGAACAGCAGCCATTTCCATATGTACTGTCAAGTACCGGGGCTCGGGCGATTTGTCTAGGCCCTGGGTGCCGGAGTTCTCCTGCCATGCACGCCCTGCTGAGTGCCATCGCCACGATGGAGTTGCCCCATGACGCCTGTCGCGTCTTCCATGGCCGAGGGGGTCTGCATCCCGGCTGTGAACATTGGGCGCTGGACTTCTATCCACCCGTCTGGGTGCTGACCTGCTTCCTGCCGGTGGACGATGCGGCGCTGGCGTCTGTGCGGGCCGCGCTGGCCGCGAGGTGGGCCGAAGGGGCGCCGGATCGGTCGCTGAACCTCGTGTTTCAGTGCCGTCATGAAGGGCGTGCCGACACCCGCCTGCTGGCCGGTGAGGTGCCGGATCCGCATGTCGTTCCAGCCGACGGGGCGCGCTACCGGGTGCACGTGCTGCGCGGGCAGAACCACGGCCTGTTCCTCGACATGGCCGAGGGCCGGCGCTGGGTGCGCGAACACGTGGCGAGCCATCCGGGGCTGCGCGTGCTCAACCTGTTCGCCTACACCTGCGCGTTTTCGGTCGTGGCGCTGCAGGCCGGCGCCCGGCAGGTGGTCAACGTGGACATGAGCGGTGCAGCGCTGGGCATCGGCAAGCAGAACCATGCGCTCAATGGCCTGGCGGCCGGCGCCAGCTTTCTTCCGCACGACATCTTCAGCACGTGGGGCAAGATCAACCGCAGCGGGCCGTATGGCCTGGTCATCGTCGATCCGCCGAGTTTCCAGAAGGGCAGCTTTGTCGCCACCAAGGACTATGCCCGGCTGATGCGCCGTTTGCCGGACCTGCTGGCCCCGGGCGGCCACGCGCTGCTTTGCCTGAACGCCCCGGAGCTGGGCCTGGCGTTCCTTCAGGACCAGATGCGCGAACTGGCGCCCGAGTTGACCTTCGTGGAACGGGTGGCCAACCCGGCGGTGTTCGCGGACGTCTCGGCCGAGCGGTCGCTCAAGGTGCTGGTCTATCAGGCGCCTGAGCTGCCAAAGCCTTCGGGCATCTGAACGGCGACCACCACCCCGCGCGCGGTGACGACGCCGCCCGCGATCACCTCGCTTTCCACCACCACCTTGCGGCCCTTGATCTCGGTGACGCGACCACGCAGTTCCAGCGGGCCCGCCAGCGGCGTGGGCTTGAGGTAGTCGACGTGCAGCGAGCCGGTCACGAAGCGGAAAGCGGGCAGGGTGTCCATTTCGCGTCCTTCCTGCCGGTACATGGCGGCGGCGGCCGTGCCGGTGCTGTGGCAGTCGATCAGCGAGGCGATCAGTCCGCCGTAGACAAAACCGGGAATGGCCGTGTGAAAGGGCTGGGGCTGGTAGTGGGTGACCGTCTCGTCGCCGTCCCAGTGCGTCTTGATCTGGTGGCCGTGTGCGTTGTGGCTGCCGCAGCCGTAGCAGTGCGACAGGTTCTCGGGGTAGTGGTCCTGGAAGGCTGACATGGGGCGGTGGGGAGGCAGGAGGGTGAACGAAGGCCTCAGCGTGCGCCGATTTGGCGGGGCGGGCCATCCGGGGTGTCCTGGGGGCGTCGCGTCGAGGCCTCATCCGCAGACGTCGGGATCTTTTCCATCCGCCAGGCTTTGAACGGGCACGCGACGGCGCAGCGCCCGCAGCCCGTGCACGCCGGGACATCGTGCAGGATCGACACCTTGCGGCCCCCCTGGATGTCGAGCGACAGCAGGTGGTCGGGGCAACTGGGCACGCACCAGCCGCAGCCGGTGCAGCGAGCGGGGTCGATCACGGGCAGGGCGCTGGCGTGACGCCGTGCAGGGCCGGGTTCGGACGGCATGGACGGACTCCTCAGACGGTGTCACCCGGCACCCGCACCCAGCCTTCCATCAGGCAGCGTGCGGTGCGGCTCATGCGCACACGCGTCAAGGTCCAGCCGTCTGGGGTCTGCCGGACCTCGGCGCCCACGCTCAGCCGGCCGGAGGGGTGTCCGAAGCGCACGCGCCCCGTGGTGGGGTCCATGGGGGCGATCCGGTGCACCAGCGTGCCGGGCAGGGCGGAGGCGGCGGCAATGGCCACCGCGCCGGTGCCTGTCATGGCGTGGTGCAACGGCCCCATCGAGAAGATGCGGGCCAGCAGATCGATGTCCTGGGCGTGCACGGTGCGACCGTCGGAGGCGGTGTAGGTGACCGGTTCCGCCACGAACGCCAGCTTGGGGGTGTGGGGCCGCAGGGTGCTGGCTTCTTCGGCCGTGCGGGCCAGGCCCATGGCCACGGCGCTGGCGGCACGGACGGCTTCGACCCGGGCCAGCAGGTCGGGTCGGCCGTTCACGTCGGGCTGCAACTCGGTGCCACTCAGCCCCAGCGCCTCGGCCCGCACGAAGATCGTCGGGTTGCCCGCCTGGATCAGCGTGGCTTCCATGCGGCCCACGCCGGGCACGTCGAGCGTGTCGATCGTTCGCCCGGTGGGGAACAGGCTTCCTGGTGGGGGTGAGGTCTGCGGGGTGGGGTCAATATCCCGCTCCGGATCGGGCTCCAGGAACTCCAGTCTCACCTCGGCCCCGGGCGAGGCCACGCCATCCAGTTCGAATTCGCCGCTTTCCAGGACCTGGCCGCCTTGCACCGGCACGTGGGCCACGATGCGCTGCCCGATGTTGGCCTGCCAGATGCGCACCGTGGCCCAGCCGTCGGTGGGCACGGGCACCAGGCCGGTCTGCAGCGCAAAGGGGCCGACGGCGGCACTGAGGTTGCCGCAGTTGCCCGACCAGTCGATCACCGGCCGGTCGATGGACACGGCGCCGAACAGGTAGTCCACGTCGCAGTCGGGCCGCGTCGAGGGCGACACGATCACGACCTTGCTGGTGCTGGAGGTGGCGCCGCCCAGGCCGTCGATCTGTTTGCCGTAGGGGTCGGGGCTGCCGATCGCGCGCAGCAACAGACGGTCGCGCGTGGCCGGATCGGTGGGCAGGTCCTTCGCCTGGAAGAACAGGCCCTTGCTGGTGCCTCCGCGCATGTACAGCGCGGGAATGCGCAGGGGGAGGCGGTGCGCGGTCATGGACATCCTGTGAAGCAACGGAGGAGGGGCCAGGTGGCGTCGTCTGGGCGTCGGTGCAGCGCGGCCGCACCGTTCAGGTCTTCACGCCCTTGCGGCATTCTGAAGGGGTCATGCCCATCAGTCGATGGAACATGGCGATGAAGGCCGAGGCGCTGGCATAGCCGAGGTCCAGGGCCAGGGCTTCGACCTTTTCTCCGGCCTCCAGGCGGGGCAGGGCGCGCACGACCCGCAGGCGCTGGCGCCATTCGGCCAGCGGCATGCCCAGCTCGCGCTGGCACCGGCGGGCCAGGGTGCGCTCCGTGGTGTGCACGGTCCGGGCCCAGTCGGCCACGGAGCGGTTGTCGCCGGGCTGGGCCTCCAATGCCCGGAGCACCGGGGCGAGCAGGGTGTCGTCGCTGCCCGGCAGATAGCTGCCTGCGGGTGGGGCCAGCGCCAATTGATCGACCAGCACCTCCAGCAGGCGATCGTGGGCGACGGGATCGCTGCCCGCGCGGGGGTGTTCTCGCAGGTGGTCGAGCAGGGCCCGCACCAGGGGGCCGACCGTGAGGGCACAAGGCCGGAGCGGCAGGCGATCGCTCCAGGGCGGGCTGATGTAGATCGAGCAGAAGCTGGCCTCCAGCCGGTTGAGCCCGACATGGGCCACGCGCGGCGGCAGCCACACCCCGTATTGCGGCGGCGCGAGGTAGTGGTGGTCCTGGAGCTTCACTTCCATGACCCCGCGGTAGGCGAAGACGAATTCGCCCCACGCGTGCTGGTGCCAGGGATAAGCGGAGTCGGCGGGCAGGTCCGTGGTCCGAAAGAACAGCGGCGCCGGAAGGTGGTCGCCAAACGGGGGCTGCTGGACGTGGCGGACGACGGCGGAGCGGGGACGGGTCATGTGGGTGGCACCGGCGTGGCGCCGTTCGGTGACCGGGGAGGGCCGGCGCCATTGGCCGGGGGGCGTGAGCGAGTGTCTGATTCTCACTATATGCCTTTGATTCGCCAACCCACAATCGACGGCTCCTGTCGTGTCTCCTGTTCTACAGAGGCTTTTCCTTGAATTCCCGCAAGTCGATCGACGCGCCCGCCATGGGCCTGATGCTGGTGCTGTGCATGATCTGGGGCCTGCAACAGGTGGCGCTCAAGGTCACGGCGGCCGAGATTTCCCCGGTCTTCCAGATCGCGCTGCGCTCGGCGATCGCGGCGGTGCTGGTGGCGGCCCTGATGGCGTGGCGGGGCGAGACACTGTCCTGGCGCACCGGGCGCTGGCGTCCCGGTGCGGTGGCGGCGGTCCTGTTCGGGATCGAGTTCCTGCTGGTGGGGGTGGGGCTGAAGCACACCAGCGCGGCGCACGTGGTGGTGTTCCTCTACACCGCGCCGATCTTCACGGCACTGGGGCTGCACTGGCGGGTGGCGGCCGAGCGCCTGCATGCGGCGCAGTGGGTGGGCATCGGCCTGGCCTTTGCCGGACTGGGGCTGGCCTTTTTCGGGCGGACCTCGGGGGGCGGGGCGCTCCAAGGCGTCACCTTGTGGGGCGATCTGCTGGCGCTGCTGGCGGGCATGGCCTGGGCGGGGACCACGTTGAGCGTGCGCTGCACTTCGCTGGCCAGTGCGCCAGCCACCGAGACGCTGCTTTATCAACTGATCGGTGCGGCGGTGCTGCTCACGGGCGTGGCCTGGGCGCAGGGGGAGGCGCACTTCGTGTCGACGCCCGCCGTGTGGGCCAGCCTGGCCTTCCACGGCCTGATCGTGTCCTTTGCCAGCTACCTGGCCTGGTTTGCCTTGCTGCGACGCTACATCGTCTCGCAGCTGGGGGTGTTCTCGTTCCTCACGCCCCTGTTCGGGGTGGCCTTCGGCGTGTGGTGGCTGGGCGAACCGCTGGAAGCGGCCTTTGTGCTCGGCGCCATGCTGGTGTTGGCCGGTGTGGTCACGGTCAGCGGGCACGGCTGGTGGGCCGCACGCCGCCGCGTCACAGCTGGAACAGCGTGACGCCCAGGCCCAGGCTGGTCTGCCGGTGGTTGTAGTCCAGCAGGGTCTCGCCGAAGCCGGTGAAGGCCTGCACGTACCAGCGCAGGCCGGCCGGCTGGGCGCTGTCCACCGGGGTGGACCAGTTGAGTTGCAGGGAGCCCTTGCCCAGATGGCGAGGGTGCAGGCGCCAGGTCAGGGTCGCGGTGGATTGGCCGGGCCACCAGGCGGCCGACAGTTCGGTGTTGCCGATGTGTTCGGTCAGGTCCGGGTTGTCGTCGCTGGAGGCGTCTTCTTTCATGCGCTTGTTGAAGCGTGCGGACAGGGCGTATTCCCCCCGGTCGAAGGCGGTGTGCACGTACCAGCGGTTCCAGCTGCGCGACAGCGGCTCGCTCTGGCCGTTGGACTGGTGGGCGATGCCCAGCTGCGTCATGCGCCAGTGCCATCCGCCCGGCAAGGCGCCGAGGATCTCCGGCGTGGGCACGACGAAGATGGCCTCGGGCTGGTAGTCGGTGTTGCGGAAGGGGGCGGAATCCTGCCGGTTCCACACCTGCCACATCGAGCGCTGGGTGTAGGCGAACCAGACGTCGGCGTTGGGCAGCAGCACGTCCTCGGCGACCTTGGCACGCATCGAGACCTGCAGCTTGGCTTCGATTGGCCGGTAGTTCTTTTCGGTGGTGCTGGCGCCACGCGTGGGGCTGTACGGCGTTCGGTTGATGGCCGAGGTGGCGTGTACCGGCAGCAGGAAGTTCGGGTAATACGTGCGCAGCACAAACGTGCCACGCTTGTCCTTGGGGGTGAGCTCCCAGGTGACGGTCGTGGCCTTGGAGGCGATGAAGTCGGTCAGCGACAAGCCGGTCGGGGCTTCGCCCACCGGGGTCTGCACCGACGGGGAGTCCACGCTCGGTGCGGTCAACGGCTCGACCGTGGCGGAGGCATCCCGGCTGACGCGGTCGTAGCAGGCCAGGCGCTGGGCATCCACGACGATGGCTGCGCACGTGGCGACGGCCTTGGGTGTGGCGGCGGGGCGGGGGGCGCCCTGCGCGGCTGAAACCATCGGCCATGCCAAGCTGAACAGGCCGAGCCAGGCTGGCCATCCGAGGGCAGCGGCCGGCCCCGGGCGGGCATCGCCGGGGGAACGTCCACACGCGCCTGTTGTGACAGGCCCGGCCGACGGCCCGGAGGGCGATGCGGCGTCAACGGCGGAGGCGGCAGAGGGGGGGCTTCCGAACATGCTGGCTTTCAAGGGCGCCATCGACGGTGGCGGTCGTCTCGGCGGAGCGTGAAGTGTTTCATATTCGGGTGACGCTGCGTCGCGCGTGTGGCTGCCGCCGCAGCGAACAGGCGGGATTCGCAGGGCTTTTGCGCGATTGGAGACCGGGTGTGGGCGGGCACGATCCGAGGCACACGGGACACAACGGTCCCCTGCATCGCTATCGAACCGTTTGAACGATGATTCCTTCGCTGGCCCACGAATTCGCCTCGCTCGACGCCGATCTGCCCGCTCGCCCCCAATCGCTGGTGCGTTTGCTGGCGCTGCTGCAGAACCCGAACACGACGATGGACGACATCGCGGGCCTGATCGAGACCGACATGGCTCTGGCCTCGGCCATCGTGCGCACCGTCAACTCGGCGATGTTCGGGTTGTTGCGCCGCGTGCAGACGGTGGGCGAGGCGGTGCGCTACCTCGGCTTGCGCGAGGTGGCGGCCATCACGTTCGAGACGGCGCTGCGCAGCGCCTTTCCCCCGACACCGCGCCTGGAGGTGCTGTGGCAGCGGGCCAGTGCGACAGGCCTGCTGCTGGGCCGCAGTGGAGCGGGCCTGGGTCTGGACCCGATGCTGGCCCACACGGCGGGTCTGTTCGAACGCTGCGGACAGGCCATCTTGCTGGCCAAGGCCGGCGAGCGCTATGTCCCGCTGCTGGAGGCCCACCTCACCGATCGGCGGGCCCTGGACGGGGCAGAGCGCGTGGTGCTGGGCCTCACCCATGCGGCATACGGCAGTGCCTTGTGCGCGAGTTGGGGCCTGGCGGTGGGGGTGGTGCACTATGTGCGCGATGGGGTGCAGTCGCCTGAGCGCCTGCCGGAAGCGGGCAGTGCCGCCCGCCGGCTGCTGGCCCTGGGCGCGGTGGCGGGAGCCTTGCTCGACGGCGTACCGCTGGAAGAGGCCGCGGCGTGGCATGGCCCCGGTTCCGGCTGCACGGCGGCGGAGTTGAGCCGGGCGGTCGAGCGCCCCTGGTCGGCCCTGGAGTCGGCGTGGCGAGAGGTTCAACCGGCCCACCCGGTGGAGCCGGGTCTGGGGCCTGTCCCCGTGGCTGAAGCCTTGGGGGTCAGCCCACCGGTGCGAAGCTGTTCGCCTGCGCAAGCGGCCAGTTGATCCGGTAGACCTCGGCTGGCCAGTCCTGCTCGCCTCGGGCGGCGGCCAGCAGGGCGCCGGCGGCGACGCTGGGCACCAGCTGGGCCATCGTGTGCACGGCGTGATCGGACACGCGGTGCAGGATGTGCTGAGGCCCGATCTGCGCCGGGTGATGCAGTCCTGCCGCCTGCACCAGCTCCTGCAGTGCATGCAGGGTGTTGCGGTGAAAGTGGAAGACCCGCTCGGCCTTGTCCGGCACCACCAACGCCCGTTGCCGGGCGCCCTGGCTCGTGACGCCCGTCGGGCAATGGCCGGTGTGGCACGTCTGGGCCTGGATGCAGCCCAGCGCGAACATGAAGCCCCGGGCCGCATTGCACCAGTCTGCCCCCAGGGCCATGGCCCGGGCCACGTCGAAGGCGCTCACCACCTTGCCGGCGCAACCGATGCGGATGCGTTCGCGCAGTCCGGTGCCCACCAGCGTGTTGTGCACCAGTCGCAGACCTTCCTGCAGCGGCGAGCCCACATGGTCCGTGAATTCCAGCGGTGCGGCACCGGTGCCGCCCTCGCCGCCGTCGACGACGATGAAATCCGGGGTCAGGTCGGTTTCCAGCATGGCCTTGACAATGGCGAACCACTCCCACGTGTGGCCGATGCACAGCTTGAAGCCGACCGGCTTGCCGCCCGAGAGTTCGCGCAGGTGGTCCACGAACTGCAGCAGTTCGACGGGCGTCGAGAACGCGCTGTGTGCCGCCGGAGAAACGCAGTCCTCACCGACCGGGACGCCACGCGCCTCGGCGATCTCCGGCGTGACCTTCGGGCCGGGCAGCACGCCGCCATGGCCCGGCTTCGCGCCTTGGCTGAGCTTGACTTCGATGAGCTTGACCTGGGGGTCTCGGGCCTGGGTGGCGAAACGATCGGGGTCGAAACGTCCCTCGGGCGTGCGGCAGCCGAAGTAGCCAGAGCCGATCTCCCAGATCAGGTCGCCGCCGTGGGCCCGGTGGTGCGCGCTGATCGAGCCCTCCCCCGTGTCGTGGGCGAAGCCGCCCCGGCGGGCCCCAGCATTGAGGGCCCGCACCGCGTTGGCGCTCAGTGCCCCGAAGCTCATCGCCGAGATGTTGAAGACCGAGGCGCTGTAGGGCTGTGTGCAGCGGCTGCGTGGGCCGGCGCCGATGTCGATGCGGAAGTCGTGCGAGGCGATCTGCGTGGGGCGCATCGAGTGGTTGATCCACTCGTAGCCCACGGCCGACACGTCCCGCTGGGTCCCGAACGGGCGTTTGTCCGGTTCCCCCTTGGCACGCTGGTAGACCAGCGAGCGCTGCTGGCGCGAAAACGGGGCCGCTTCGTTGTCGCTTTCGATGAAGTATTGGCGGATTTCCGGGCGCACCCATTCCAGCAGAAAGCGCAGGTGCCCGATGATCGGGTAGTTGCGCAAGATGGCGTGTTGCGTCTGCAGCACATCGCGCACGCCCAGGGCGCTGAGGGCCAGACCTCCCAATCCGATCCAACCGGCCAGTGCGGATCCATGGATCCACCCGTGAACAGCGCCCAACAGGGCGGCCACAAGCGCCATCGTGAGGGCCAGATAACGGATCGGATAAATCCGGTCGAGAGCAAAAAGCCAGGACACCATGCCAGTCTCGGTTGGGGGAGATCCCCGGATCCTAGCGATGCATCAAGTTGTCAAAAGGGGTGAGCAGGGGCATCGATACAATCCGTCACCTCCCCCACCAGGTCCGTTGCGGACACCTTTCCATGCGACTCATCGGTTCCCTGACCAGCCCCTACGTCCGCAAGGTGCGTGTCGTGCTGGCCGAGAAAAAGCTCGAATACAAGTTCGAGGCCGAGGATCCGTGGGCCGCAGACACCCGGGTGACTCAGTCGAACCCGTTGGGCAAGGTGCCTTGCCTGGTGCTGGAGGGGGGCGATGTGCTGCACGACTCCCGTGTGATCGTGGAGTACGTGGACACCCTGTCGCCCGTGGGCCGTCTGATTCCGGACAAGGGCCGCGAGCGCGCCGTGGTCAAGACGTGGGAAGCCGTGGCCGACGGCATCCTCGATGCGGCGGTGGCCATCCGCCTGGAGGCCACTTGGCCGGGACGTCAGCCGCAGGAGCGCAGCCAGGCCTGGGTGGATCGCCAGGTGGGCAAGATCCACGCGGCCCTGGGTTCGCTGTCGCAAGACCTGGGCGACCGCCCCTGGCTGGCCGGTATCCAGCCCACCCTGGCGGACCTGGCTGTGGGGGTGGCGCTGCAATACCTCGATTTCCGGCTGCCCCGGCTGGTGTGGCGGGAGTCACACCCCCAGCTCGTGCGCCTGAGTGACAAGCTGGACCAGCGGGTCAGTTTCCAGACGACACGGCCGACCTCGTCCTGATGGATGGATCTGCGTGACCGCGGTCGGGCCTTTCCGGCTTTTCCCGGTGGGCACTCCCGCGCTACACTCCCGACACAGCGCCGATTTGTCCGGCTTGCGGGCGCTCTAGAAATTCCGCTAAAGAGGGGCACTGCATCATCCACCGGTGTCCGTCTTGGAGGCGGCGCCGGTGTTGTTATTTGCGGGCTCCACATGGCTTCCATTGGACGGGTCACTCCATCGACGATGCATTTCAGCGAACCGCTGCCCTTGCGCAGTGGCTCGACGCTGAGCGACTATTCCCTCGTCTATGAGACGTACGGCACCCTCAACGCCGACCGCAGCAATGCGGTGCTGGTGTGCCATGCGCTCAACGCCAGCCACCACGTGGCTGGTTTCGCCTCGGACGATCCCAAGAGCGAAGGCTGGTGGAACAACCTGATCGGCCCCGGCAAGCCGCTGGATACCGATCGGTTCTTCGTCATCGGCATCAACAACCCGGGCTCGTGCTTCGGCTCGACGGGACCGATGCACGTCAACCCGGCCACCGGCCGCATCTACGGGGCCGATTTCCCCGTGATGACGGTGGAAGACTGGGTGGACGCGCAAGCCCGTGTGCTCGACCGCCTGGGCATCCGCCAGCTCGCGGCCGTGCTGGGCGGCAGCCTGGGCGGCATGCAGGCGCTGTCGTGGACGCTGCAGTACCCCGACCGCATGCGCCACGCCGTGGTGGTGGCCAGTGCGCCCAACCTGTCGACGCAGAACATTGCCTTCAACGAGGTGGCGCGCCGGGCCATCGTGACCGACCCGGACTTCCACGGCGGCCACTTCTACGAGCACGGCGTGGTGCCCAAGCGCGGCCTGCGCGTGGCGCGCATGATCGGCCACATCACCTACCTGAGCGACGACTCGATGGAAGCCAAGTTCGGTCGCGAGCTGCGCGCCGCCGAGCTGGCCTACAGCACGCAGGAGATCGAGTTTCAGATCGAGAGCTACCTGCGCCACCAGGGCGACAAGTTCAGCGAGTACTTCGACGCCAACACCTACTTGCTGATCACCCGTGCGCTGGACTATTTCGACCCGGCGCGCGAGTACGACGGCCACCTGTCGCGAGCGCTGGAGCGGGCACAGGCCAAGTTCCTGGTCATCAGCTTCACGACGGACTGGCGGTTTTCACCGCTGCGTTCGCGCGAGATCGTCAAGGGCCTGGTCGACAACCGACGCGATGTGAGCTACGCCGAGATCGATGCGCCGCATGGCCACGACGCCTTCCTGCTCGACGATCCGCGCTACCACGGCGTGGTGCGGGCCTATTTCGACCGCGTCGCGCAGGAGGTGCACGCATGAGCACGACCGACAAGCACGGTGCTGCGGCGCTGGCCCACGATCCCCATGGCGCCACCGCCACGCAGGCCCGCAGCATGGCCAGCCAGGCCTCGGCGATGGACGTGATCGCCTCGCTGGTGCCGGAAGGCAGCCGTGTGCTGGACCTCGGTTGCGGCGGCGGCGGTCTGCTGGCGCTGCTGGCGCGTGAGCGCGGCTGTCGCGGCTACGGTGTGGAGCTGGACGATGCCAAGGTGCTGGACTGCGTCAAGCGCGGCGTGAACGTGCTGCAGCGCAACCTCGAAGAAGGCCTGAGCCTGTTCGAGGACGACAGCTTCGACGTCGTGCTGCAGCTCAATACCCTGCAGAACCTGCGCAATACCCAGGACATGCTGCGGGAAACGGCGCGCGTGGGTCGCCTGGGCATCGTCAGCTTCCCCAACTTTGCGCACTGGCCCAACCGGCTGAGCGTGATGCGCGGGCGCATGCCGGTGACCAAGGCACTGCCTTACGAGTGGCACGACACGCCCAACATCCGTGTGGGCACCTTCAAGGATTTTGAGGTGCTGGCTGGGCAGTGCGGCCTGCGCGTGCTGGAGGCCTTTGGCCTTCACGAAGGCGAGGTGGTGCGGCATTTTCCGAACCTGCTGGCCAGCACGGCGGTGTTCAAGTTCGAGCGGGCCTGAAGGTGCGCCCACCACGCGCCGGCACGCTTCCTCAGTGATGGGCGGTGTGTCCGTCCGGTGAGGCTGGCTGGGCCATCGGGGTGAAGCGCGCCTGTTCTGCACCCTTTCCCGCCAAGGTGACCGATGCGACAGCCTTCAGATCCGGCACCGAGGCGTATTTCCCGACGCCCTTCAGGCGGTTCTCCCCGTCGGGAGCGAGCGTCACGGATGACTTCACCTTGCCGCTCAGCAGGGTCACGGTGCCGGTTGCGCCTGCGGTCGAGACCTTGTTTCCGGCATGGTCCGTGACGTAGACCACCACGGGATGGTCTTGGGTGTCGCGGCGGTTCTGGGCGACGACCAGTTCGAAGTGGTAGGGGCCCGCCATGCGCATCTGGCCTCCGTTGGGGGCCATCTGGGCATCGAGAGATGCGTCGCTGTGCGCGACCGCTGCGCCCCCGTGGAGCAGGACGGTGATCAGGGTGACGACGGGAATCAAGGCGTTCAGGGGTTTCATGTCGAGGGCCTCCGGAGGGTGAAACGTGTCAAAAACTCTCTTGTGATCGATCGGCCAGCAGCCGTTCGAGGGCGGGTTGGCCCCAAAGCCAGAACATCAGCGGGGTCAGCACGGCATCCAACAAGGTTGAACTCACCAGTCCACCGAAGATGACGACCGCCACCGGATGCAAGATTTCCTTGCCCGGAGCCTCGGCCGACAGGAGCAGTGGCAGCAGCGCGAAGGCGGCGACCAGCGCGGTCATCAGCACCGGGGTCAGTCGCTCCAGCGAGCCGCGCACGATCATGTGCTGACCGAAGGTTTCGTTCTCGAAGGCACAGAGATTGATGTAATGGCTGATCTTCAGGATGCCGTTGCGTGTGGCGATGCCGGTGAGCGTGATGAAGCCGACCAGGGCGGCGACCGACAGCGGCTGGCCGGAGATCCACAGGGCGATGACGCTGCCGACCAGGGCCAGCGGAATGTTGCCCATGATGATGAGGGTCAGGGCCATCGACCGATAGCGGCTGTAGAGCACCATGAAGATCAGGGTCAGCGACACCGCCGCCAGCAGGGCGATCAGGCGGGTCGCCTGCTCCTGGGCCTGGAACTGTCCTTCCAGCGATGTGAAGTAGCCTTCCGGCAAGGGTTTGGCCTCAATTTCGGCACGAACGGCGGCGATCACCTGCGACATGTCGCGACCATCGGTGTTGGCCGACAGCACGATGCGGCGACGTGAGTTCTCGCGGCTGACCTGGTTGGGTCCGTCGCTTTCCTCGATGTGGGCCACCTGGGACAGCGGCACGAAGCCGGCCGGGGTCTCGATCAGCAGATCGGCAAGCGCCTGGGGGCCCCGCGCTGATTCCGGCAGACGCACCAGCAGATCGAAGCGGCGGCTGCCTTCGACGATCTGTGTGACGCGCTCTCCCTCGATCATCTGCTCCAGGCTGCGCAGCAGATGGCCGGGCGCCACACCCAAACGGGCGGCTTGTTCGTAGTCGATCCGAATCTTGACCTGCGGGATCCGGACCTGCTTTTCGATCTGCAGGTCGGTCACACCCGGAATGTGCGCCAAGCGGTCGCGCAAATCGGTGGCCAGGCCGCGGAGGGTGTCCAGATCGTCACCGTAGACCTTCAGGGCGATCTGTGCCCGGACGCCGGAGAGCAGGTGGTCGAGCCGGTGCGATATGGGTTGTCCGACATTGCTGACCGCAGGCAGGGCGGCCAGCCGTTGGCGGATGTCGGCAATGACGTCTGCACGGCTGCGCTCGGACGCCTTGAGGTCCACGTCCATCTCGGTGTAGTGCACACCTTCCGCATGTTCGTCGAGCTCTGCACGGCCTGTGCGGCGACCCACCTGGGTCACTTCGGGAACCTGCATCACTTGTTGCTCGGCGAGCGTGCCGACCTGGTTGGATTCGGCCAGCGATGTGCCGGGATTGAGCTGCACGTTCACTGTCAGCGTGCCTTCATTGAACGGCGGCAGGAACGACCGGGGGAAGAAGGGCACGCTCGCCGCGACGGCCATGACCATCAGCAGTGCCCCGGCCAGTAAGGGCTTGGCGTGTGCGAACGACCAGTGCAGCAGCCAGGCATCCCCGCGCTTGAGCCACCGCACCAGTGGACTGTCGCCCGCGTGGAGCTGCTTCATGCGGGGCAACAGGTAATAGCAGAGCACGGGGGTGACCGTCATGGCGACGACCATGCTGGCGAGGATCGACACCACGTAGGCAATGCCCAGCGGTGTGAACAGACGCCCCTCGATGCCAGGCAGGGCAAACAGCGGAATGAACACCAGCACCACGATGAAGGTGGCGTACACCACGCCGGTGCGCACCTCGCGGGACGCATGGGCAATCACCTGCAGTACCGGCACCGGCGCGGCGCTTTGGCGGTTTTCCTTGAGGCGCCGCAGCACGTTTTCCACGTCGACCACCGCGTCGTCCACCAACTCACCGATGGCAATGGCCAGGCCCCCCAGCGTCATGGTGTTGATGGACAGGCCCAGGAAGTGAAACACCAATGCCGTGACGAGCAGCGACACGGGAATGGCCACCAGGGAAATCGTCGTGGTGCGGACGTTGAGCAAGAACAGGAACAGGATCACCGCGACCAGAATCGCACCGTCGCGCAGGGCTTCCTGGACGTTGGCCACCGAATGCTCGATGAAGTCGGCCTGTCGAAAGAGGAAGGCGGGGGTCTCGACGCCTGGCGGCAGGCTCTTGCCCAGCTCGGCCATGGCCTTTTCCACTTCGCGGGTGAGCACCACGCTGTCCGCCGTGGGCTGCTTCTGCACCGACAAGATCACCGCCGGCCGGCCCTTGTAGCTACCGTCGCCCCGCTTGACCGCCGGTGCCAGCCGGACTTCGGCAACTTGCCTGAGCAGGATGGGTTGCCCGTTTTTCACGGCCACCACCAGATTCTGCAGATCCTCGATCCGTGCGCTGCGGCCGATCTGTCGGATCAGGTATTCGCGCCCCTGCGCCTCGAGAAAGCCGCCGCTGGTGTTGGAGCCGAAATCGCGCAGGGCGGTCTCGAGCTTCTCTCGTTCGATGCCCAGGGCCTGAAGCTGCGAGGCCTTGAGCTCGACCCGGTATTGCTTCACTTCACCGCCGATCGGGGTGACCTGGGCGACCCCTGGGAGGGTCAGCAACCGTGGTCGCACGACCCAATCCGCATACTCTCGCACCTGCATCGGGCTGACCTTGTCTGGGTCGGCCGGCAGCGCGATGAGCAGGATTTCACCCATGATCGAAGAGATGGGGCCCATCTGCGGCACCACCCCGGGAGGCAGTTGCTCGCGCACCAGGCTGAGTCGCTCGGCGATCTGCTGGCGGTTGCGGTAGACGTCCGATCCCCATTCGAATTCGACGTATACGATCGACAGGCCGATGCCTGAAACCGAGCGCACCCGCGTGACGCCGGGCATGCCGTTCATGCCGGATTCGATCGGGAGGCTCACCAGTTGTTCGACTTCCTCGGGCGCCATGCCGCCGGCCTCGGTCATCAGGGTGACCGTGGGCTTGTTGAGGTCGGGAAAGACGTCGACCGGCATCTGGCGCAGGGTGGCGATCCCATAGACCACCAGCAGCAAGGCCACGCCCAGAACGATCAGCCGCTGTTTCAGGCTGGTGTGGATGATGAAATCGAACACGGGCCTACCTCACTTGCGAGAGCAGGCCGGCACCGGTCACGACCACGCGATCACCTTCATGCAGGCCGTCGCGAATCGTCACGCGCGTGGCGTCCAGAGACTGGACGCGCACTTTGCGGGCCACGAAGCGCTCGGCGTCGGTGTGCACCCAGACCACCGTGTCGCCGGAGCCGATCTGGGTCACGGCGGAGCGCGGCACAGCCGCACCCCGGGTGCGACTGGCCGTGCGCACCATCACCTGGACCGGCTGGCCCACGGCGACGTCAGGACGGGGCGTCGTGATGCGGAACAGCAGGGGCAGGGCCTGTTCGCGCAACTGCCGGCCGCCGCCGACGAACTGGAGATCCAGCGCGGTCTGCCCGGTGAGGGCGCTGGCCGACAACACCGTGGAGGCCAGTCGAGCCTCGTAGGCCAGCGCTTCCACAGCGAGCCGATTCGGATCGACGATCTCGAACAGCAGTTCCTTGGCATCGACCATCTGCCCGGCGAGCAGGTGATGTGAGGCGCTGATGACACCCCCCACGGGGGCCCGCAAGGGTTCGGCGTGGTCGATGCTCGCCTGGACGAAGGTGCGCCGTTTGATCAGCGCGGCACGTTCGATGCGCGCCGCCTCGATCTCTTTTTGTGGAATGGCCCCTTCGAGCTGTTCGAGCCGTTTGACGCGGCGGTCGACCAGGGCGTGCTGGGCCTCGAGTTCGGCCAGGGCCGCTTGCTGGTTGCTGCGCTCGATGGTGCCGCTGACCGGACGCAGGTAGGCCAGAACCTCTCCCTTGGTGACCATCCGACCTGCGACCGGCATTCCCTTGGGGCCGGGCATGACGCTGCCAACGACCGGCGCTTGAACCCGGCCACCCGTTTGGGGGTCGGGAATCACCGTGCCATTGAGCTCCACGATGGCGTCCTGCTCGGTGATCCGGACCGGCTGGGTCCGCAAAGCCAGTTGACGCTGCACCGGCTTGGGCATGAACAGGCTGCCATCGGCCAAGCGCTGTGGCCCTTCGCCGCGGCTGTTCAAGGGGGCCACCGGTTCGGTCCCGTGGTCTTCGCCCCCATGCGCGAAGGCCGCTGGGATGGCGAGGACCATGGACAACGCAACCAGGAGTTCGGGTGCTCTGCGCATCATTTCGGGCCTCTCGATGATTTCTTGCGGCGCATGCGCCACAGCAGCCCCCCCGCGACGGCCAATGACGCGGCCCCAGATCCGACCACCCAGTCGCTCCGGGTGTGCGGGGGCACCGGTTCTGTCGGCGGTGCCGAGAGGTCCAGCGAGGCCGACAGCAGGTCGGCGCTGTCCGGGGTCTCAACGGCAATCGTCAGCGGGTGTTTGGCCGCCGTGAGCGTGGTGGCCTTGAGGCCATACACGCCGGGGGCCGACTCGGCGGCGACGCCCTTCAGACCGCCGCCTTCGACCTCTACCTTGGCGCCGGTCACCGGAGCGTTGTCGGCCAGGCGATCCAGGTAGATCGACAGCGTCTTGTTTTCCAGCACGGCCACCATTTCGAACTCGTCCGATGTGGCGACGGCTCGTGGGTGCACGGTCTGGTTCACGGCGGGAGGCGGTGCGCCGTGATCCTCTCCGCCATGGGCCCAGGCACCGGAGAGCCCGGTCAGCCACAAGGTGATGATGACAAGGACCGGCTTCACGGCAGCACTCCCAGGGATTGGTTCCAACGCGAAATGGCGGCTGCATGCGCGATGCGTTGACGCTCGGCATCGGCCTGGGCCTCGACATCGGCGGCGCGGATGCGCAAGAGGGTGGACAGGTCGGATTCGCCCAGCCGGAACGCTTTTTCGGCCAGGCTCAGGGTGTCCGCAGACAGCGCCACCCGTTCCCGCGCCATGCGCAGTCGTTGCGTGCCCACCGCCAGGGCCTGGCGGGCCCGCTCGATGTCTTGATTCACCTGCATTTCGGTCCACAGCCGTTGTGCATCGGCTTTTTCGGCGTCGGCCAGAGCGGCCGAGCGCTCCTGCCGCACCTGCGGGCCCGACGAGAAGGGGATCCGGAGCTTGATGCCGACACTGTTCCCATACGGTTCGGCGAAGTCTCCGCGCTCGCGGACCAGGCGCACGGACAGTTCAGGCGCCGCGCGGCGGGTCTTGTCGGCCACTGTGAGCTGCGCCCAGGCGCTGCGCGAGGCGGCCGCGGCGGCGGCGATCAGGGGATGGCGGTCACTGACGGCCGATCCTGCGGTGACCTCTGCCTGTGCCGACTCGGCGATCGTTTCGTCGTCGAGCGTGGCCGGGGCGTCACTGCCCGTCAGCAGACGAAAGGCCTGTTCCGCCTGGTGTCGCGTGGTGGCCGAGGCCAGCCGTTCGGCTTCGGCCGCGAGCACTTCGCCCCTGGCCTGATGGGCGTCCATGCGCGAGAGATCGCCCGCCTGGAAGCGCTTTTGCACCTCGAGATTGAGCGCCTGCGCAGTGTCGAGTCGGCGCGAGGCGAGGTCGTGGGCACTTCTGGCGAGCGCCAGCGACCACCAGGCCTCACGGACTTCCCCCGCCACGAGCAGCCGGTCGGCCAGATGGCCCGTCGCCACCTGCGCCGTGCGGCCGTCGGCCTGCGCCAGGCGCGCGGATTTCTGGCCGGGCCACCAGAGCGGCACGGCGAGTTCGACTTCCCATTCCTGGCGCCCCGTGTCACGGCCCAGTCGGTCGTCGAGGTGGCCCAGGGACACCGAGGGCGGTTCGGGGGTGAGCGCGTGGGCCGCGTCCCGGGCGGCCTGTTCCTGTGCTTCGCGTGCGTTTTGCCCGGCCGTTTGCGGATGGCGTTGCCAGGCCTGTTCCACCCGTTGAGCGAGACCGGTGACCGGCGGCCCTGCGGCTTCCGCCGTGAGGGTGGGCAGACCCAGCGCCAGGCACAGGGCGCCCAGCAGGGCTGGGCGGCGATGGCGTCGATGAGGAGGGGTGGACATGTCCAATACGTCAGTGGGGAAGGACTGAAGCGCATTCTTCAAAACACGGACCGCCACCCGGCTGACCGGAAGATGACATTTTGGTCAGGTGGCGCGCCTCCCTCTGCCTCAGCCGCACAATTCGGGGGCGGATTCAAGGGGATGTCGCGGAACAAGGAGAAGCCGTGCGAATTCTGGTCGTCGAAGACGAGCCCAAGACCGGGGATTACCTCCGCCAGGGGCTCAGTGAAGCCGGTTTTGTGGTGGATCTGGCCCGAGACGGGCGGGACGGCCTGCATTTCGCCCTGACGCAGGGGTACGACCTGCTCATCCTCGATGTCATGCTGCCCGGCATGGATGGCTGGCAGGTGCTTCAAGGGGTGCGCCGCTCGGGTCAGGAGATGCCGGTGTTGTTTCTGACGGCCAAGGACGCCGTGGATGACCGGGTCAAAGGGCTGGAACTGGGGGCGGACGACTACCTGGTCAAGCCATTTGCGTTCTCTGAACTGCTGGCGCGCGTGCGGACCCTGCTGCGTCGGGGGAGCAAGGCCAAGGAGCCCGACGTCCTGCGTGCGGCCGACCTCGAACTCGATCGCTTGCGTCGGCGCGTGGTCCGGGGAGGCCGCAAGATCGATCTGACCTCGAAGGAGTTCTCCCTGCTCGAACTGCTGCTGCGTCGGCAGGGCGAGGTCCTGCCCCGGTCGCTCATTGCGTCCCAGGTCTGGGACATGAATTTCGACAGCGACACCAACGTCATCGAGGTGGCCATCCGCAGACTGAGGGGCAAAGTCGATGAGGGATTCGAGCCGAAGCTGATCCGCACTGTGCGAGGCATGGGCTACGTGCTGGAGGTGGAGGCGTGAGGTTCCCGCATGGGCGGTCGGTGACGTTGCGCCTGACGCTGCTGTTCGGGGCCGTGTCCACGTCGGTGCTCCTGTTGCTCGGGGTGGTGGTGGGTCGTCTGGTCGAGCGTCACTTCGAGGAGTTGGACCTGGCCTTGCTGGGAGGCAAGCTGCAGCTGATCCGTCACGCCTTTGCGGACGTGGGCACCCGTGCCGAGCTGGACATGCTGCCCAAGCGTCTGGATGAATCCCTCGTGGGACACCACGGGCTTTCGGTGCGCATCCTGACGGCCGATGGGCGGGTCCTGTATGCCTCGGCGCAAGCCGATTTCCCGCATCTGCCCGGATCTCATGGCCCGGAGGCGGATTCGGGTCGAGCGACCGGAGCGGACGGACGTCCCCTGCGGTTGCTGTCGGGCGAGGCCACGACCGGACTCCCTGGCTCGCCGCCCGTCACCGTGGAGCTGGCCACGGATCTGAGCCACCATGAAGTGTTCATGGCGTCTTTCCGTGCGGCCTTGTGGATGACGGTGGGTTTGGCCGTTCTGGTCAGCGGCGTGCTGGGATGGGTGGCCGCCCGCAAAGGCTTGGCACCGTTGCGTGACATCAGCCGCAATGTCGCCCGGATCACCGCCCGTCGGCTGGATCGGCGCTTGCCGATGGACTCCATTCCCCGTGAACTGGCGGAGGTCGCCCGGACCCTCAACGAGATGCTGGCCCGGCTCGAGGAGTCTTTTCGGCGACTCTCGGATTTTTCGTCTGATCTCGCTCACGAGTTGCGCACCCCCGTCAGCAACCTGCTGACCGAGACCCAGGTGATGCTGTCCAGGTCCAGAACTGCGGACGAATATCGCGAGGTGCTGGCGTCGAATGCCGAGGAGTACGAACGGCTGTCCCGGACGATTGCCGACATGTTGTTTCTGGCCAAGGCCGACAACGACCTGATCGTGCCGACGCTGGAGCGTGTCGACGTGCGGGCGGAAACCGATGGGGTTCTGGAGTTTTACGGGGTGCTGGCTGAAGAAAACGGCATTCGGCTCACGGTCGAGGGGCAGGAGATGGTCACCGCCGATCGGCTGATGCTGCGCCGGGCCTTGGGCAACCTGCTGTCGAATGCCTTTCGCCACACCCCCGACGGGGGGCGTGTGCAGGTCCGGATTCAGGGGTCGGCGGACGGCATGACGACGATTGCCGTGGGCAATACCGGTGACACCATTGCACCAGAGCATTTGCCACGCCTGTTTGACCGGTTCTATCGTGCCGATCCGTCCCGGCGGGGTGACACCGAAGGCACGGGGCTGGGGTTGGCGATCACCCGTTCCATCGTGCGCGCGCACGGCGGTGCGGTCTCGGTGCGGTCGACCGAGGGCTTCACCGTGTTTGAGCTTCGTTTCCCGGCTTGACGTGGCGGCGCCATGGTGAAGGCCATCGCCCTAAACTGGGCGGATTCGTTCCAACGCTTCGGAGATCCCGCATGAATGCCCCCGAACGACGCCCTGTCTCTGAGGGTCAGGCGCTTTCCTCGGCCCTGGATGCCGAGGCGTTGCGCTTGTTTTCCGCCACCGCCTGGCGCGAGCGCATCGTCCCGCAACTCACCGACTACATCGCCATTCCGGCCAAGAGTCCGATGTTCGATCCGGACTGGGTCTCGCACGGGTACATCGACCGCGTGGTGCGAGAAGCGGCCGCATGGGTCGAGGCCCGCAAGGTGCCAGGCCTGACGGTCGAGGTGCTGCGCCTGACCGACGACGCCGGCAAGCCGCGTACACCGGTGCTGTTCTTCGAACTGCCTTCCAACCGACCATCGGACGCCGATGCCGGCCAGACGGTGCTGATCTACGGCCACCTCGACAAGCAGCCGGAGTTCGACGGCTGGCGTGCCGATCTGGGGCCCTGGTCGCCCAAGGTGGTGGACCACGCCGACGGCGCACGCCTGTATGGACGCGGCGGCGCCGACGATGGTTACGCGGTCTACGCCGGTCTTTCCGCCATCGAAGCCGTTCTGGCCCAGGGCGGCACACACCCGCGCATCGTCGGCCTGATCGAGTCCTGCGAGGAAAGCGGTTCGCGCGACCTGTTGCCCACGCTCGATGCCCTGGGCCCGCGCCTGGGTGACGTCAGCCTGGTCGTTTGCCTGGACTCGGGTGCAGGCAACTACGAGCAGCTCTGGCTGACCACTTCGCTGCGCGGCAACGTCACGGGCACGCTCAAGGTGGAGGTGCTGACGGAAGGCATTCACTCCGGCGACGCCAGCGGTTTTGTGCCGTCGAGTTTCCGGGTGATGCGTCAGGTGCTGGACCGTCTGGAAGACAGTGCCAGTGGCCGCCTGCTGCCGGCCAGCCTGCACGCCGAGATCCCCGTCGAGCGCATCGAGCAGGCGCGTGCGGCCGCCGCCATCCTGGGCGACGAGGTGCGCCGCAACCAGCCCTGGGCCTGCGGCGCCGACGGTGGCCCGGTGCTGCCGATGACGGGGGATCCGGTCGAGGCGCTGCTCAACCGCACGTGGCGGCCGACGCTGTCGGTGACGGGCGTGGACGGCATTCCGGCGCTGGCCAATGCCGGCAATGTGCTGCGGCCTTACACGGCGTTCAAGCTCTCGCTGCGCCTGCCCCCGACGGTGGACGGCCCGGCCGCCGGCCGCGAGCTCAAGCGTTTGCTGGAGCTGGACGCGCCCTACAACGCCCGGGTCACCTTCGTGCCCGATGGTCGCGCGGGGGCGGAAGGGGCCACCGGCTGGAACGCGCCCTCACTGGCGCCGTGGCTGGAATCGGCCCTCGACACCGCCTCGCGCCGGCACTGGAACGCCCCGCTCGGCTACATCGGCCAGGGCGGCACGATCCCGCTGATGAACGTGCTGGAAAAGGGCTTCCCCAAGGCGCAGATGATGGTCTGCGGCGTGCTGGGTCCCAAGAGCAACGCCCACGGTCCGAACGAGTTTCTGCACCTGCCGTATGGCGAGCGACTGACCTCGGCGGTGGCAGAAGTGATCGCCGCCTGCCCATGATCTTTCCGTGGGCCCCAGGCGCAGGGCGGTGACACGCGCGCCACCTGCCAGCCCATCGAGCCCCGGACGCCTGTGCGTGCCGGGGCTTTGTTTTGGAAGGGGTTCATGCACCTGTGACGCATCTCCCGGCTTCAATATGTACTTTCAATCATGAGATACAGGAAAACACCGATCCTTTGATGCAACAAGGTACAGATCATGGCGACGGCAGTATCAACGGGGTGAGTGGTGATCTTTATCGTCACGTCTGTGGATGCACAGGTTCCACGTATCCCCCGCCCACCGATGTGAGGAGACTCAGAATGATCAAGAACACCCTCAAGGCCTCGCTGGCCATCGCCTTTGGCCTGACCGCCGGCCTGAGCCAGGCTGCCACCGAGCTCGTCATCGCGACCGTCAACAACGGTCACATGATCGAGATGCAGAAGCTGTCCAAGAACTTCGAGACGGCCAACCCCGACATCAAGCTCAAGTGGGTCACGCTGGAAGAGGGCGTGCTGCGTCAGCGCGTGACGACGGACATCGCCACCAAGGGCGGCCAGTTCGACATCATGACCATCGGCATGTACGAAGCGCCGATCTGGGGCAAGAAGGGTTGGCTGCAAGAGTTGAAGACCGACGCCGCCTATGACGTGGACGACCTGCTGCCCGCCGTGCGCGGAGGCCTGTCGCTCAACGGCAAGCTCTACGCCGCCCCGTTCTACGGCGAGAGCTCGATGCTCATGTACCGCAAGGACCTGGCCGAGAAGGCCGGCGTGAAGGTCGCCGAGCGCCCCACCTGGCCGCAGATTGCCGACCTGGCCAAGAAGATCCACAACCCGGCCGCTGGCGTGTACGGCATCTGCCTGCGCGGCAAGCCGGGCTG
>CAYYCN010000035.1:0-26679 GCA_964470355.1 uncultured Sphaerotilus sp. | reverse complement strand
ACCACAGGCGGCCGACGCTGTTCTGCACCAGGTACTGCACGATCCAGTTGGGGGTGAAGAGCTGGGTGGCGGCGGGGATGTCCTCGCTCTTCACCACCTTGCCGATGACCTGGTCCTTCTTCTCGCTGATGTAGAACTGGTAAAGCCAGCCGATGGCTTCGACCTCGGTCCAGTCCTCTTCAGGAATCTCGGCCACCAGCTTGGCGACGATGGAGTCGCTCAGCAGCAGGTTGTCGGGCAGCAGCAGCTCGGTCTCGTCGTCCAGCGCCTCGAAGAGGAAGGGCATGGCGGTGTTGAGCGCATTGCACTGGGCCAGCAGCACGCGGCGGTAGAGCTCGCCGTCCTGGTTGGCGAGCTTGAGATCGCGCACGGTGTCGGCGCGCAGGCCGGGCAGGTCGCCGGCCTCGGCCAGGTCCAGGGCATGGGTCAGCACTTCGGGCAGGCCGCCTTCGGCGTTGCTCAGCACGCGGCGGCCGTGGCCCAGGTAGTCGTGCAGCTCCATGTAGCGCAAGGCGGCCAGGCGGTTGAACCAGGTGTAGGCGATGGCTTCCAGCGTGGCGTCGTAACCGAAGTACGCCATGCGCTCGTACAGGTTCTGGCGCTGCTGGAACACCTTGGCTGGCCACGGGCGGCCGGAGATCAGGGCCACATCGCCTTGCACGGTGCAGGGCTCCACGTGAAGGCGCCCACCGGCTTCCAGCGTCAGTCCCAGCAGCTGGGCGCGGCCGGTGACGGCGGCGATGAAGTCCTTGCGGGCCTGGGGTGCGTAGCGCTTGAGGTTGGATTTGTTCATGAGTCTGGAGACAGATGGGGAGCGGTCAGGCGGCGCGTGGTCTGCTCGCAGCGCTGGGCGACGAGCGAGACGATGCCGCTGAGGATGGGGTGATCCATCCCCTGTGCCTGAAATTGGGTGTGGGTGCGCTGTGCCAGTGAGGGCAGTCGCGCGGCAAGGTCGAGGATGCGTTTGCGCACCTGCGCGGGCGAGAGGCCGGCTTCGCGGGCGAACTGTTCCCAGTGCCGCGCCATCACCTCGTCGAACTTGTATTTGCTGCCCAACTTCATCGCCATCTTGGCGGTGAGGCCGGGGTAGACGGCGGTGCAAAGCGCGTCGTACATCGGGGCCAGCGTGGCGGTGAGTCCGGAGGAGCCGGTGTTGTAGAGCAGCGAGAAGTTCTTCCCGTGGGCGTCGTGGTTGCCGATCAGGGCATTGAAGACCACGGCATCGAGCAGGCGCAGCAGGTGTGGAGCGCTGGGGCGCGTGGCGCGACGCAGCAGCTCGAAGCACTGTGCCAAGTCCGGCCCGCCTTCGTTCTGGTACTTGTGTTCTGGCGGGATGCCCAGGGCCTGGCAGAAGTCTTCCTGGTGCAGGCGCGAGGGGTGCAGCGCATCGCCTCCGGGCTGGCGGTCGTAGCGCTTCACGAGCAGCACGGACTGATCGGCCACGCGCCGGATCTGCACGGGCGCCGCGTTCAGCTTCAACGCGGCGGCCAGCGTCATGCAGAAGGCCTCGTTGAAGACGCTGCCATCGGCCGCGGCAATGGCAGGTTTGAGGATGTGGGTGCTGGGCGAGCCATGGAGCGGCAGGCCGATGCGGGCGGGGTCCGAAGTCGAATCCACCACCACCGGCAGCTTGTCTTGCGCACCGGCCAGCGAAAGGCGCAGGCCTTCTTCGCCGGCCATCATGGGGCGGTGCGGCAGGTCGGACAGCAGACGGAGCAGGGCGGGTTCGTCCAGCCAGCGCACGTCTGAAGCGGACGCGACGACCGGTGAGGGCGTTTGGCCCGGCTCCAGCAAAGTCACGGCGCCGGCGCACTCTCCCCCAAGACCATCGAGCAGTCCGAAGTCGTTTTGCCTGGACACCTGCAGCACCTGGGCGACCAGCCGGCGCTTGTCTTCCTCAGGCAGCAGGCCGGCAAAGAAGGGGCGAGCGGCGCGGTCATCGAAGGGTTCAGCGCGCAAGGGCAAGGATTGGGAGAGCGGCACACCTCCCGCACCGGGTGCGATCCAGGAAGGCGCGTAGCCGAAACCGAGGCGGCCGTCGGTCTGTGTCAGTGTGCCGACGTGGGAGCCTTGCAGCCAGACGTCCAGTTGCCTGCTCATGGTGTCAGGCCTGCGGCGGGGTAGGCAGGCCATCGACATGGAGCGAGCCGCCCAGGGCGTGCAGCACGCGCAGCAGGGTCTCCAGCCGTAGCGTCGGTTTGCCGGCCTCCAGCTCCACGATGAAACGCACCCCGACCCCAGCGGCCAAGGCCAGTTGCGGTTGGGTCAGGCTGAGCTGCTTGCGGGCGGCGCGGGCGGCGTCACCCAGAGAGGCCGGTGTGTCGATGCGTGTGAACATGGCGATTTCCTGTTCGGGAAATTATTGAGCGGCAAGAGCCATGACACAAGAGAAATTTCCTGATCGGGAATAAATGGTCGATGTGCGGCTAGATGGGAACGGAATGTCCCGATCGGGAATCCGTGCACTGACTCGCCCTTCGTCCTCAGTGAATCCGCACGCGTCGACCGTTCTGGATGGCCGCGGTGAGTTCGCTTTTCAATGCGTTCAGGTAGGTGTCGATGTCAGCCTGATCTTCCAGATAGGTCTTCGTGAGGATCTCCGAGGCCTTGATGGTCTGAATGGGCTTGCTGACCGCCGCGTTCGGATTCACGCTCGGCGGCGGATTCACAACCGCCGTGGATTCACCATCGCCGGTCCGCAAGGCGGTGCGGCCGGTGTGTAGGTCGGAGGGTTCATCAGCGTGCCGCACCGCCTTTTTGCGCTCCGCCATTGCTGCGGCCACGGCCGAGGCGATGGTGTCCATGGCTTCATCCACTCGCTCGGCACCTTGGTCCTGCAAGTAGAAGATCTTCGGGATGCTCACCTCCGCCGCAATCTGGGTCTTGAGGGATTGCAAGGGCTTGAGCACTCGGTTGCTCAGGTCAGGTGAGGCCTCAGCCTTGGCCAATGCATCTTGAACTTCCTTGAGCTTGGCGTCGATCGACAGCAGGGCCCGCTCGCGCTTCTCACTGGCCAGCGAATCGTTGATGCTCTGGACGGTTGCCACCAGGGCTTCGATGCGATTGATGGAGCCATAAGGGCTGGGGTTGTCGCGCAAGACTTCCAGGTCGCACAGGGCCGCGCCGGCCTTGGGATTCTTGGCGAGGGCCTCCCGGTTCGCGTCGAAGATGGCGAGTGCGTCCAGCATCCTGCGCCAGGTGGACAACTGCTGGCCGTAAAACGAGCTGACGTCGGCCAAGTCGTCACTGGCGTCCAGCCAGCCGTCTCGGTCCCGGTTCAGTGATTCCACAAACTCGAAGGTGTCCCGGAGCGCCAGTTGCTTGGCTGTTCGGGAGAGCAGCTCATCGATGGTGGACTTGCCGGGGTGGTGCTTGAGCACCGCCAGGGAGCCGTGCTTGTTCAGGGTCTGGGTCCACTCACCGAGGCGAGCGCGCCAGTCAGAAACCAGTCCGTCCTCGTCGTCGCGGGGCAGTGCGGAGAACAGCTCCTTGTAGAGGTCGCGGGCGCGCTTGAGGCTGCCAGCGTCGGCCTGCTTGCGCAGCAGAAGCGCCACTTGCTTGAAGCGCGACTGTTTGCTCAGCGCTTCGACAGCGGTCCTGGCGTCCAGATCTGCACCTTCCAGCGTCAGCTTGACCTCGCCTGCCATGAAGAGTCGGGCGACGATGAGAACGGTTCCCCAGTCAGGCTTCCAGCCGTAGGGGATGCCTGAGTAGCGGTCCACGACGTCCGACAGCAGCACGCGCTTTTCCTTGGCCACCAGCTTGAGGTACTCCCTCACATCGGCGATGGCCTGGGGATTGCCTTCTTCACCACCCAGCGCCAAGCTGCGTTGAGCCAGGTCGTCGGCCGACAGCACCGCTCGGATCTCCGCCAGCGGGTCTGCACAACGATGCTTGAGCAACTGCAGCTTGTGGAAGGTGTTGGTGATGAGGTAATTCACCAGCTCGTCCAGCAGCGTGCCGGGGCTGGACGCCTTGCTGGGATGCTTCTGACCCTTGGCGTAGAGGTCGCCATGCGTGATCAGCTCGCCGATCTGGCTCACCAGACGGATGCGGCGCTCTCGGTTCTCCTCTTTGCGTTCGCCCATGATTTTCTTGAGCGAAGGCGTGGCAGTGCTGGCCTTGGGACCGTCGACGAACTTCTCGATCTGAAGGTACAGCGTGAGTTCGACGTCGAGGCGGTGGCCTTCATCCATGCGGATCAGGGCACGTCCGTGGCCTTCCGAACTGCGCAGGATGCAGCGTGCAGGGGTGAGCTGCTCGTAGTCATCGCCCAAGGGGCTGAGAACTTCAAGGGCAAGCTGGTGGTGGGCCTGTCGGAAGGGCAGACCATCGAGCAGGCGATTGAAGTCATAGTCGCCCTTGGTGTCGCGGTGGCGCACACGAGACTGGCCGGAAAGCACCTCGTCGAACACGATCTCGCTGAGCAAGCGCGACTTTTCGGTGGCGGACACATCGATGTGACCAATTTCGCGGGCCACATCGCGCTCTTCGTTGGTCAGGAAGAACCACTGATCGCCATTGCGGCTCACCAGTCGCTGGGCCTCCAGGCGTTCGAGGCTGCCTTGCAGCTGGCGCTTGAGCGCCAGCTTGTCGGTGTCGATGCGTTCCAGGCTCAAGGTGGCCAGGTTGTCGACCGTGGGCTTGATCACCTCGGACACATACCGAATCAGGAACAAGGTCTTGAGCAACTGAAGGTCGCCGGGCATGTCGAGCGCACTGTTCTCGGCCGCCTGGTCGATGGCGCGCTTCACCGAGGTGTCCAGGAAGCTCTCGATGGACGGATAGAAGTCGTGCAGCGGCACGAGGGCGTCGATGAGGCGATGTGCGCTGCTGCGGGTGGCAGACTGGAAGGCATCGAGCAGCGAGCGTTCTCCCCGTGACAGGTGCTTGCCTGTGGCCCCCACGCGGCGGATCGATTCGAAGATCTTCTGCAGCAGCGTGAATTGATAGGGCGCGAAGGGGTAGTAGGCAACGAACTCGGCGGCGTCCTTGTAGCCCCGCAGGTTGACGGTCGTGCCGACGAAGGAGAGCTGGTTGTTGATGATGTCGGCCTGGCGCTCGAAAGTGCTGCGCAGCGCCTGGTGGGCGTCTTCGTTCTTGGCCAGCAGACGCTCGCCGATCACTTCGTCGGTGTTGGAACTAGCCAGCGACAGGCGGGTGTGGAAGCGGCCCTGGATCTTGGAGAAGTCCTGGCTCTTGGCCTTGTTGGCGTCACCGATGGCGGCATCGATGTCTTCCTGGCTGGTCACGATCACCCAGGTGCGACCTTGACACAAGGTTCCGAGCTGTTCGGTGATGGTCTGCAGAGTCAGCATCAGCTGGGTGTTTGCGCCGATGAACTGCCCCACTTCGTCGACTAGGAAGATGATCCGATGTCCGGCGGGTCGAGTGTCGAGGTAATCGCGCAGCAACTTGGCGAAGCTCTCGATGTTGATCTTGTAGCTGTCCCTGGCTTTGTCGAACCAGGCCGCGGCCGACTCGTTGCTCATGTCGAGCGCGACGGCCAGGGCTGCCACCACCTCGTCGCGGTGGAAATCGACGGCATCTCGCTCGGAGTGCCAAGTCGCCCCCTTGTGACGCAGGAACTCACGCTGGAAGGTTTCATACGCCCCCTTGCTGACCAAGTGGCGTTCCATCTCGGCCACGTGAGGGGCATCGCCCGAATAGCCCAGCTTTTCGTTGAACACGCGCAGGAACACCTGCAGGATCACGTCCCGGTCTGACTTGCTGTCGGCCTTGGCGTCGATGTTGAAAAGGATCACGTCCGCGCTGCCACGCGTGGCGCGATGCACGTCGGCCAGCAGCAGTGGATCCTTGATCTTGTGCTCATCAAAGAACGCGGCAGCCCGCTTGGCGACTCCGGTGGCAGGATCTTGCGCTTCCAGGTTCTCCAGCAGGTACGACAGGATCTTGATGAAGTGCGACTTGCCCGAGCCGAAGAATCCCGAAACCCAGACGCCCATGCGTGCGGCCAGGACCGGATCTTTCGGGTTGTCGGCAGCCGCGAGGTAGGCGTCGAAGAACTTGCGGAAGTACTCGGTCAGCTGCTTGGTGACGACGTACTCGTCCAATTCCTGCCAGATGCTCTCGGCGTCACGCTGATCGGCCTTGATGACGCCGTTGATCGGCCGGTCGATGGGCTTGGTGAAGAGGTCGCGGATCAGCATGGATGGGGTTCTTCGGTGGAATTCTTGAGATCAGTCGACGAGGCGAAAGGCGCGGTAGTAGTGGTCGTCGGCCAGCTTGCTGAAAAGGTTCAACGAGAAGCCGTCATAGCGACCCGGATAGAACACCAGCAGCGGGGTGTCTTGCATCACAGGGTGAAGTGCCGACAGCAGGGTGTTGGTGCGCAGCATGGGGTAGGCAGCTCCCACGCCCGTGAGCAGCAGGACATCCAAGGCTTCCGGCTGGATCAGGTCAGCGATGCGTTGCGCCAGCTTGTCTTCCTTGAGTACGGATTTCAGCGGGGCCGCAACAGCGTCATTGCCCTTTTCGGCTTGCATCGCCAACACCTTGTCGAGCAGGCCGCGCTCCTTCAGGAGGTCGATGATGAGCTTAAAAAGATCAATGGTGCGGGATCGGATCGGTGGGGCTCTTTTGGCCAGCGCAGGCTCCACGACCTTGGCCACGAAGTCCCGCATTTCCAGCTCTCGCTCGGGCGGGTAGTCGAAGACCCAAAAACCAATCTCGTTGCCCAGACCCTTGTTGTGAAGGAAGTCATCCGACGTGATGCGCGGCAGGATGCGGTTGAGCCGCTCTTCAAAGGTGAGGCTCATGCGTCCGGCTCCAGGACCTTGATCAATTCTTGTTCTCCCATGTTCCTGAGCAAGAGGCGGACTTCACGAACCAAGCCGGGTCGACGCAGCCTGAGCGTCTTGGGGGACTCCAGATACCTGACTTCCACGAGCATCCGCACCACGACCTGAAACAGCTTGGCTCGTGTGGCTTCGGACCACTTCGCGACGGACGGGTCCCGCGAAGCACACTCGGCCAGAAATGCCTCCCACTCGGTCTTTTTCAGATTTGTATCCAGTCTACGATGGTGCTTGGCGACCACGTCCAGCAGGAAATCACGAACCAGTCGACTGTGAAAAATTGCCGCTGCAAAGAGCGTCTGAACCGCGCACTCATGTGGCCCTTCGGCGACCAGTGGCCATGCAGATGCCGGCAAGGTGGTCAGGCGACTGCGGATCAGTGCGGAAATGCGGTTCGCTGAACTGGGCGTGTTCTTCTGAAGGATGTTCTCGATGCGGATGGCGTGATTCCAGTCGGCCTTCGTTGGCGACCGCATCAGGAGTGCGGCGATGCGCCGACTTTCCGGGAGCATGAGGGGCCCGGTGGTGATGGTGGCGTTGTAGAGCGGCACTCAGGTCTTTCCGTGGGCAGTCAGGGTCAGCTCAGACAACTTCGCTCCCAGCGAGTTGAAGGCGCACGCTTGCTCTGACTCTCTGCGGTTGCGAATGTACGTTCGGCGCACACGGCTTTCGATCACGTGGTTCAGGCATTCATCGATGACGTCCCCGCTGATGCCCAAGCTGGCCATGAGCGATGCGGCAGTGCGTCGCAGGTCGTGGGCAGTCCACTTGCCACCGGGGAGCGAGAGGGCGTCCACAGCTTTGCTGCGGCCACTCATTCGCAGTTCTTCAGTTCGCTGTCGGTCGGCAATCTGCTTGCCGAAGCTCTTGATGCAAACGGGAGTTTGGCCTGTCCGGTCTGGGAATACCCACGAGGTGGCTTCGCGCAGATCCTGCAGGCGATGAAACTGCGCAAGGGCGAAGGGCGAAAGGTGGATGGTGTGTTCGCGCCCGTTCTTGGTGTCCGGGATGTGCCAGGAGGCTCGATCCAGGTCCACGAACCCGACCTTGATGCCGTGCTCATCGCCTTCCGTGCTCATGCGTTCCATGGCCGCTTGTCTCGCTCGGGGCTCTGCAGGAAGGTCATGTGCCCAGGTCGCACCCATGACTTCGCCGATGCGCGCACCGGTGGCCAGGATCAGCCACAGGGCGCACTCGCTTCGTGGATTGAGTCGTGCCACGGGGAGGGCGCCCGCTAGCAGGCAGATTTCTTCCTCACTCAGGACGCGGTCCCGTTCCGTCATCGTGCCTACGATGCGTGCCTTCTTCAGCGTAGCCATCGGATCGGCCTCGATCAGCTCTCGGTCCAGCGCAAAAGCGAACATCTGCCGAAGGTCTGAAAAAACCATCTGCGCTGTGCGCTGCTTGCCTGCGTTCATCTGGGCATCAATCACGCGCAACACGTCAGACTTTCTGACTTCTGTGGCGGTCATGTCCCCAATCAGGGGGGCCACATGGCGCTCGAACTGCTGCCGGGCATACTTTCCGGAGTCTTTGCGTCCGGTGTGAGTGCCGTCCTTCATGGCACGAAGCTTGAGTTCTGTCTCTTCCCAGCGGGAGAAGAGCGCTGACATGGTCAGCCGGCGCTGATGGGCGAGTTCCCGGGCTTGGCGCTCCTCTTCCAAGCGTCGAAATTCTTCTGCTTGTTTTGCGGCCTCAAGTGCGCGGACCTGCTCCGCCTTCATGACGGGGTCGATGCCGTCTCGCACGGCCGCCCTCAACCTCGCCGCACGCAACTCGGCCTCTTCAAGAGTTGCGGCAGGGAAACTCACCACGCCGCCTTCGTCATCCGACCAGAGCTGAGCCCGGACCTGTTTCCCGGTGACCGGTGATACGTAGCGATAGACCCAGAATGCACCGGATCGCCCCAGCCTGAGGTACAGACCGCGACCGGCTCGAAGCTCTTCACCATCGTTGGCCGTGCGAATCCACGTGACCACTTCGCGGTGGGTCATGCTGACCTTGTGCCTTGCGCCCTTCTCGATTCCCATGCCAACTCACTCCCTAAGTCCACAAAAATTGCCAGGAACAGGGCCAGAGGAGTCCGTCTGGCAATTTTCTGGCAATTCGTTCGTGGATCTGAGTGTACGGTGCTGGACGGTGGTGGATGTGTTGTCTACGTAACCTATTGAATTTAAAGTACTTGACTCCACTTGCGTGGACATCTGTGAACGCGCTCAAACGTCGCGTGGATCGAATGGGGTGCAAGGGGTAGCGAGTTCGAATCCCGCCGCCCCGACCAACAAAATCAACGGGTTACAGCTCACAAGGCTGTAGCCCGTTATCTTTTGTGGTCACCGTTCCTGCTTCTGGTCACCGTTCAGTCACCGTTTTCGGTTCGCTGCTGCAGCTCTGTCACCCGTTCAGGTGAGAGGGTAGGGGCCTGGCCCTGGTAACGGGTCTTGTCCTGCTTGGCGATGGCTATGCCTTCCCGCTGGCGTTCCCGGATCAGTGCCCGCTCGAACTCAGCGAAGGCCCCCAGCATGGACAGCATCAGGTTCGCCGTGAATCGCCCTGGGGCGATTCATGTCCGCACCCGTGCAGGGGTCATCGATGTCCCAACGGCACCAGCCACCAGACCAGCACCACCGTGGCGATCACCAGTGTCCAGTCGGTCCAGGCGCTGCGCAGCGTGTGTCGCACACGGGGCATCCGAGGGGCAGTCTGTTCGCGAGAGATGTGGGCGCTCATGGCTTCCTCCAGGCGGGACGTGGATGAGAGGCTGGCACAGGCTGGCGAATGGATTGTATTGAGAATCAATCTCAATGACGTGGGGTCCTCACGCGTTTCGCAGGATCGAGGACAGTGCCTGGGTGTCGTGCACGGTCCAGTGGTCCTTGGCTTTCTCAATCCAACCCGCCGAGGACCACTGCGAAATGAGTCGGCTCAGGGTCTCCGGGCGCATCGCGAGTTCTGCGGCCAGCTGGCTCTGTTTCCCGATCCGGGCGATCTGACGGCCTTGCACACGGAGTTGCTCCAGGAACCAGCCGGCCAGGCGTTGTGGGGCATTGACGGCCACCAGGCGGTCGAGCTCGTTGATGCGCTGTTGCATGCGCTGGCTCACCACCTCGAGCATGGTCAGCGCAAATGTCGGGTGCTGATGCGCAGCGTTCCGGATGGCTGCGCGTGTGCACCACCAGCCCGCGCTGGCGGATGCCGCCCGGGCCGTGGCTGGGTAGTGCCCGCCGGGCATGAACATGGCGGCTTCGGCCACGGTGTCTCCTCCGGAGAACCGGCCGTAGATGCGCTGGGTGCCGTCCGTGCCGTCCCTTGCGACCTCCACTTGTCCACTTGTGAGGATGACGAAATGAGTGGCCGGCCGCCCTTGGGTGAACAGGGCCTGACCTGCATGCCACTGGCGGAAGACGGCGCCTTCAAGACACAGGGCGAGCACAGACGTGCGGTCGTGCGAGGGCAGAGACTGCAGGAGGGGCAAGTCCCTGAGCAGATGACTGAGTCGGCGTGCGGTGAAGCCGTCGTCATGGGCGGGTGAGGACACAAATGGGACGGAGCGGTTGACATCTGTCATTGGAGATTCCTGAGGCGCCATGAAAAATTGCAACTGAGAATAACTCGCATTCAAGTTGTTGCCATGAAATACACCGCTGTGAGTCGGGCCATTGCGCTCCTGGGCATGGGTTGGATCGGGATGGGCGGAGCCTCCGCGCAGGAGGCAGCCGTGCCCGTGGAGGCGGCCGAGGCGCGCCTGTCGACGGTGCAGGTCACCGCCAAGGGTTATGCGGCCGATGCCCTCGACACCCCTGCCGCCACGGTGACGCTGGACCGCTCCGAACTGCAGCGCCGCGGCGGCGCGCTGCCGGGCGACGTGCTGCGCGGCGAGCCGGGCCTGGCGGTGGCGGGCGACAGCGCCCAAGGGCAGAACCCGGTCATCCGGGGGCTGAAGAAGGAGAGTGTGGTGCTGCTCGTCGACGGCATGCGCCTGAATTCGGCCCAGCCTGCCGGGGCGGTGGCGTCCTTCATGTCCCTGCCGCTGGCCGAGCGCCTGGAGGTGGTCAAGGGACCGGCTTCCGTGCTGTACGGCACCGGGGCGCTCGGCGGGGCGGTGCAGGTGCTGCTGCCGCAGGCGCGTTTCGTGCCGGGCCTGTCGGTGACCGGCTCGCTCGGCGGCGAGACGGGCAACGGCGCGCTGCAGGGGGCCGGCGTGCTGCAGTTCAGCGAGGGCGATCATGCGCTGATGCTCGGGGCGTCGGCCGCGCGGGTGGAGGACTACGAAGGGGCCGACGGCAAGGTTGCGCGCACCGGCTACGACAGCCAGAGCCTGATCGGCCAGTACCGCTGGCGTCTGGACGGGCGCCAGCAGCTGCGGGTGTCGCTGCAGCGGCACCTGGACGAAAACGTCTGGTATCCGGGCTCGACCCGGCCCCTGGCCAATGCGGCGCTGGGCACGTCCACCGTGCATTCGCCTTCGCAGCAGCGCCGCCTGGGCGAGCTGGGCTGGAGCTGGACGGGCGATGCGTCCCTGCCGCTGCGGGCCGACGTGCGTCTGTATCGGCAGGAGATGCAGCGGCTGATCTGGTCCTGGGCCGACAAGCTGGCCCGCGACGTGGGCCGCACGGACGTGACCTTCGCCACCAACGGCATCGATGCCAAGGCGGACTGGACCGTCAATGCCCAGCACCTGCTGTCCTTCGGACTCAACGCGTGGCGCATGGGGGGCGATCCGGAGCGCTGGCTGGCCAGCCCGACCCCCACCAGCGCCCTGGTGCGCAACGATCCGTTCGACCAGGCGCGCATCCGCTCGGTGGGGGTGTACGTGCAGGACGACATGCGCTTCGGCGCCCTGGGTGTGCTGGCCGGGCTGCGTGTGGACCGGGTGTCGGGCGATGCGGCCTCGATGGGCAACGGCAGCGTGACTTCCGGCCTGACGCGCAGCGACACGGCGCCCTCGGCGGGCCTGGGCCTGACCTACACCGTCTCGCCCCTGTGGCGGCCCTACGTGAACCTGTCGCGGGCCTTCCGCGCCGGGGAGATGCGCGAGCGCTACGAGTCCTCGCCGCGGGGCGACGGCTATTACTACGTGGGCAACCCGCAGATCGAACCGGAGAAGGCCACGCAGGTCGAGCTGGGGGTCAAGGGCGGGGATGCGCGGCTGACCTGGTCGGCGGCGGTCTACCGCAACCGCATCAGCGACTACATCACCGGGCGCCCGACCGGCGCGGTGCAGAGCGGGATGCCGGTCAAGGCCACCGTGAACCTGGGGCACGTCGTCATCCAGGGGCTGGAGGCGCAGGCGCGCTGGCAGGCCTGGGCCGGGCAGTGGCTGCATGCGGGCCTGTCGGTGCTGCGCGGCGACAACAAGGATCTGGACGAGCCCTTGTTCCAGATGCCCGCCGACGAACTGCGCGTGGGCTGGGACGGCCGGGTGGGGGGAGGCTGGACACTGGACGCCACGCTGCGTCTGGTGCGCCGCCAGGACCGCGTGGCCACCCAGTTCTCGCTCGGCTCGGAGAACGCCACCGCCGGCTTTGCCACCGCCGACATCGGCGCGTCCTGGGCCTTTGCCAAGGACCAGCAACTGCGCCTGCGGGTGCGCAACCTGGCCGACAAGGCCTACCACGAGCACCTGACCGAGGGCCTGTCGGGCCAGGAGATCCAGGCGCCGGGGCGCAGCCTGTCGCTGGCCTGGGCCGGGAAGTTCTGACCATGACCCCCGTCTCACCTGTGGAGGGTTCCGTGTCGCCCGTCGGTTCGTTGGAGGCCGAGGGGCATTCGCCGCGGCGGCGGGTGTTGCGGGCCGGTGCGGGGGCGCTGCTGGCGTTGGGCATCGGGTCGGCCGCGTGGTCGGTGCGGGCCCAGCCGGCGCCGCGGCGTGCGCGCCTGGTGCTGGCCGGCCCGCCTGCGGCCGTGTCTCACCCGCTGATCCGCATGATCGACAGCGGTGCGCTGCGCGACGTGGCCGACACGGTCGAGTTCAAGGTCTGGAAAGATCCGGACCAGCTGCGCGTGCTCGCCCTCGACGGTGGCGCCGACTTCCTGGCCATGCCCAGCAACGTGGCGGCCAACCTGCACAACCGGGGGGTGCCGCTGCGCCTGCTCAACATCTCCACCTGGGGCGTGTTGTGGATGGTGTCGCGCACCCCGGGGCTCCGGACGCTGGCGGACTTCAAGGGGCAGGAGATCGTGATGCCCTTCCGGGCCGACATGCCCGACCTGGTGTTCCAGCTGCTGGCGGCGCGCCAGGGCCTGGACGTGCGGCGCGATTTCCGTCTGCGCTACGTGGCTTCGCCGCTGGACGCCATGCAGCTGCTGGTGATGCGGCGGGCCGACCATGCGCTGCTGGCGGAACCGGCGGCCTCGGTGGCGCTGCGCAAGACCCGCTCCTTCCCGATCGGGCTGATCGCCCCCGAACTGCACCGCAGCGTCGATCTGCAGCAGGAGTGGGGGCGGGTGATGCAGCGTCCGCCCCGCATTCCCCAGGCCGGCCTGTGCGCGCTGGGGGCCGTGCGCCACGACGCCGCGCTGGTGGCCCGCGTGCAGCGGGCCTATGCCGAAGCCCTGCAGTGGTGCGAGGATGGCCCCGACGCCTGCGGCCGCCTGGTGGCCTCCCGCATCGACCTGCTCCAGGCCGAAGGTGTGGCCGACTCGGTGCGCATCGACAACACCCGCTTTGTGACGGCCCGCGAGGCGCGCCCCGAGCTGGAGTTCTTCTTCGAGCAACTGCGTGGCAAGGACCCCGGGCTCATCGGCGGGCGCCTGCCGGCGGAGGATTTTTATGGCGCGTGAGGCGGGGGGCGGCTCGCGGGACATGACCGGTACACCGAGGCGCACGGGGAAGCGCATCGGGTCGTGGTTCGTGGCCATCCTGACCTACCTGTGGAGCGGCTGGGGGGCGCTGGCCGTCCTGCTGGCCGCCGTTGCGCTGTGGGAGTTCGCGGCGGCCCAGGTCGGCCCGCTGGCCCTGCCGCCGCCGATGGAGGCGGCCCGGGCCCTGGTGCGTCTGGCTGAAACGGGTCCGCTGTGGGAAGAGCTGGCGGTCACGGCCCGTCGGGCGCTGCTGGGGTTGGCGCTGTCCGTCGGCGCCGGCACGCTGCTGGGCGGGGTGGCCGGCCTGTCGATGACGGCGTCGATGGCCTCCCGGCCCCTGGTCACCGTGCTGCTGGGCACGCCGCCCATCGCCTGGCTGGTCCTGGCCCTGCTGTGGTTCGGTGCCGGCGACGGCACGCCGGTGTTCACCGTGTTCATCGCCTGCCTGCCGGTGGTGTTCGGGGCGGCGCTGCAGGGCACGCGCACCCTCGATGCGCAGTTGCGCGACATGGCCCGCGCCTACGCGCTGCCCTGGGGCATGACGCTGCGCGAGGTCTATCTGCCGCACGTGCTGTCCTATGTGCTGCCCGCCTGGATCACCGCCCTGGGCAGCGCCTGGAAGGTGGTGATCATGGCCGAGCTGCTGTCCACGCCCGACGGCGTCGGTGCCGCACTGGCCGTGGCCCGCTCCCAGCTCGACACGGCGACCGTGATGGGCTGGATCGGTGCGGTGGTGCTCAGCCTGCTGCTGCTCGAATACGGTCTGCTGGAGCCGATCAAGCGCGAGCTGGAGCGCTGGCGGCACAGCACGAGCTGAGTCCCCGGCGACCCGACCGACCGATGCCGACCGCCACCCCGACGATGAGCCCGATCGATGAATCCTGACCTGCGCTGCGCTTCGGGCGCCGCACCCCTGCTGTCCGTCGAAGCCCTGCACCACGCATTCGGACCCACCGAGGTGCTGCACGACCTGCACCTGGGCCTGTGTGCCGGCGAGGTCGTGGCCTTGCTCGGCCCGTCGGGCGGCGGCAAGACGACCCTGCTGCACCTGCTGGCCGGTCTGACGGTGGTGCAGCGCGGCCGGGTGGTGTGCCGGGCGCAGCGGCGCGTGGTGCTGTTCCAGCAGCCGCGCCTGCTGCCCTGGCAGCGCACGCGGGACAACATCGCCCTGGGGCTGCGGGCCCAGGGGGTGGAGCGATGTCGGGCGCGACGGCAGGCCGAGGCCATGGGGCAGGCGCTGGGCCTGGACGAGACGGCGCTGCAGGCCTACCCGCACCAGCTCTCCGGCGGCATGCAGAGCCGGGCCGCGCTGGCCCGCGCCCTGGTGCTGGAGCCCGACCTGCTGCTCATGGACGAGCCCTTTGCCGCGCTGGACATCGGCCTCAAGGCCCAGCTCCACCGCCGCCTGCTGGAGCAGCGGCGGCGCACCGGGTGCGCGGTGCTGATGATCACCCACGACGTCATCGAGGCCATGCGTCTGGCGGACCGCGTGCTGGTGCTGGCTGCGGGCCCGGGCCGCCTGGTGCACGAGCACCGCCCGGACCTCCCGGCCGACGACCGCAACGACGCCGATGCGCACCACGGCGCCGCCCAACTGCTGAGTCGGCCCGAGGTGCGCCGGGTTTTCGATTTGCCGTGAGCTTCGAGATGCGACCCTTCTGGCTGCGACCCGTCTGGCAGTGCGCGCTGCGCCCGTTTTTCATTGCCGCGACCGTCACGGCGCTGGTGTCGATGCTGTGGTGGCTGGGGGGACTGGCCCTGTCCGTGCCCCTGCCGCCGGCAGCAGTCCCTCTGGGGCCCACGCTGTGGCATGCCCAAGGTCTGCTGATGGGCATGGGCCTGGCGGCCACCGCCGGATTCGTGCTGACGGCGGTGCCGGAGTTCACGGCCACGCCGGCCTTTGCGGCGCGCAGGGTGCGGCCGCTGGCCGGGCTGTGGCTCCTGGGCTGGATCGGGTCGACCTTCATCCTGGGGCCGGTCGGGCAGGGGGCGGCGGTGCTGCTGGGCTGGGGCGGCCTGATGGTCGGCCTGATCGCCCTCGTGCTGCCGAGGATCGCGCGCGATCCCGGGCGGCCTCATCTGGGACTGGCGTGGGCGCTGGCGGGCGTGGCCGTCTGCGTGATCGGCGCCGGGGTCGATCAGGTGCAGGGGCGCTCCATCGCCCGCTGGCTGCAGGCCCTGCTGGAACTCGACATGGTGCTGATCGTCGTCGCCATGAGCCGGATCTCGATGCGTGTGGTCAACCGGGCCCTGGACGAACAGCGCCGGGCGCGGCCTCGGATCGATCTGCCCGTGTACCTGGCCCGCCCGCCGCGGCGGCACCTGGCGGTGACGTTCATGTCCGCGCATGCCCTGGTGCAGTGGGCCGGGCCGGGGCGTGCGGAAGCGGGCTGGCTGGCGCTGGCGGCGTCCGCCGCCATGCTGCACCTGATGTCGGACTGGCACGTCGGCCGGGCCCTGGGGAGGCGCTGGCCGCTGATGCTGTATGCGGTCTACCTGTTCGTGGCCCTGGGCTACGCGCTCATGGGCGGCGGCACGCTGGCCGGGGACGCCGGGGTGTTCAGTGCCGGGCGGCACCTGCTGGCCATCGGCGGATTCGGGTTGGGGATTGCGGCGGTGATGGTGATCGCCGGGTCGACCCACAGCGGGGTGGTGCCCAGCGAGCGGGCCTGGGTGCCCGCAGCGATGGGGGGCATCGGCGTGGCGGCCTTGCTGCGTGCGGCGGCGGGGTGGCCCGAGGTGGCTTGGACCGCATGGATCCTGGCTGCCGGTGCCTGGGTGCTGGCCTTCGGCCTGCTGGCGTGGCGCCTGTTGCCGGTGTGGTGGCGTCCGAGGAGGGACGGGCTCAGCGGGTGCGAGGAGCCGGTGGAGGAGGGGGCGGGGTGTTGATCGCTGGCGCCCTGTGTCCCGTTCGCTCTCCGCTCACTTGACCTGCGCCAGCGCCTGGTCGAAACGATCCTTGTTCATCGCAAACGCGGCTTGCTCTTTGGCGGCGGCAGCCTTGGCGGCGGCCAGATTCACCGGCTTGCCGGCCTGGATGACGCCGACCATGCCCATGACCTTGTGCGGTTCGCAGGCATACAGATAGACCCCTTCCTTGTCGATGCGGACCTTCACTTCGGTGTCGGCCACGCCTTTCCAGGCGGCGGCGCCACTGGGCGTGAGCAGCGACGCGCTGTTGTGGGCGGCCTTCTCCACGGGCGAGAACGTCACGACATCGCCAACGGCCACCTTGAGGTAGGCAGGTTCGAACACCATCGCACCAGCCTTGCCGTTGTTGAGCATCTTCACGACATGATCGGCGGCCCAGGCGGCAGGGGCCGCCGTGGACAGGATGGCGCACACGGACAGGGCTGCGGTTGGCAGCAGGGGGATTGGGTTCATCTGAAAACCTTCGTTTTGGGGGGAAGTGTCATTTCGGCGTGGAGCGAACCCGGCGAAGTCGGATGGGCTCCCGCCGGGGCCGATCGTCGGCCGGGTTTTCGCAAGCCGAACGGACCGCTCCGGCAATGTGCCGCAGGGCCATGGGTGGGGTGGGGGATGGCGAGGCCTCGCATCCGCAGGCGCAACGGGAGCGCAGGGCCGCACGTCGAGACAGGCGGGCTTTCAAGGACTGATGGGGGGTCAAGGGGATCTCCTGAGACCGTCTGCAGCCAGACGGTCGCAACAACGTTGAATACCTGCTTCCAGGGCGCCGACCGCCACCGGGTCGTGCACCTGCAGCCAATCGATCAGCACTTTCCTTGGGCCCTCGATGTGGGCCAGACACAGGCCGCGCCAGCTCCATGGCAATGCCTCGTCGGTTGCGGTCTGAAGCAGCGTGTCGAGCATCTGGAACGCGAACTTCGGGGCCTGTGACGGTGAGCGGACCATCAGGTCGGTTCCGATCTGCAGCCAGTGGGCCACCAGGTGCTCCTGGCGCACATCGAGCGCGCACCGCACGTAGAGGTGCAACAGGCGCCAGTGCCCGGCCAACTGCCGGGTTTCTTCGGTGGTGATCATGGCCAGAGGGCTCCTTTCCTGTCGGTTCCCTGTCAACCCAGGGCGCTGTCGAGCACCATCATCAGCACGAAGCCCAGCAGCAGGCCGGCGGTCGCCCAGCGTTCATGTCCCTGGCGGTGCGACTCGGGAATGACCTCGTGGCTGACCACGAACAGCATGGCGCCCGCCGCAAAAGCCAGGCCCCAGGGCAGCAGTGATGCGCTCAGCACCAGCAGGCCTGCAGCGCACACGGCCGCCAAGGGCTCGACCAGTCCGGACAGCGCCCCGGCGGCCACCGCCGCGCCTCGCCGCACCCCCACGGAACGCAACGCCAAGGCCACCACCAACCCTTCCGGCACGTCCTGGATCGCGATGCCGGTGGCCAGGGCCGTGGCCCTGGCGGCATCGCTGCCAGCGGCGGCCACGCCGATGGCCATGCCCTCCGGGATGTTGTGCAGCACGATGGCGAGCACAAACAGCGTGCCTCTGCGCATCCGCAGTGCGCCCTCCTGTCCCGCGCCGCTGAAAAAGTGCGCATGGGGCAGCGCCCGCTCCAGGCCCATCAGCGACGCCGCTCCCGCGAGCAGGGACACCCCCACGCCGATCGCGCCCTCCAGGGGCGTCAGGCCCAAGCCCGAGGCCGCTTTCAGCGCGGGATTGAGCAGGGAAAAACTCGTGGCGGCCAGCATCACCCCGGCGCCAAACCCGAGGAAGGTGTCGTGCATTCGCCGGCTGGGCGCCCGTGTGAGGATCAGCGGCAGCACCCCGAGCGCCGTGGCCAGTGCAGCGGCCAGGCCGAGCGACAGAGCGTGCAGCACGCGCGCGTCCAGCGTGAGCCGCAACGCGGTGAGCTGAAGTGCCAGACCCAGCCCGAAGATGCCCAGCCCGAGCCACCGACGCAATCCACCCCTGAGTCGGGTCTGCACCTGTCCCATGGCGACCTCAGCCCACCATCTTCGCCGCATCCACCCAGCGGTCGAAGTCCTCGCCCGACACGTACCCCGACGCCAGGGCGGCCTCGCGCAGGCTGCTGCCTTCCCTGTGGGCCTTCTTGGCGATCTGCGCGGCCTTGTCGTAGCCGATGTGCGGGTTCAGCGCCGTCACCAGCATCAGCGAGCGCTGCACCAGCTCGGCGATGCGCTCGCGGTGGGGCTCGATGCCGACGGCGCAGTGGTCGTTGAAGCTGTTCATGCCGTCGGCCAGCAGGCGCACGCTCTGCAGGAAGTTGTGGATCACCATCGGGCGGAACACGTTGAGCTCGAAGTTGCCCGAGGCTCCGCCGATGTTGACGGCCACGTCGTTGCCCATGACCTGCGCGGCCAGCATGGTCAGGGCTTCGCTCTGCGTGGGGTTGACCTTGCCGGGCATGATGGACGAGCCCGGCTCGTTCTCGGGGATGGTGATCTCGCCCAGGCCGCTGCGCGGTCCGCTGGCCAGCCAGCGCACGTCGTTGGCGATCTTCATCAGGCTGGCGGCCAGGGTCTTGAGGGCCCCGTGGGCGTGCACCACGGCGTCGCAACTGGCCAGGGCCTCGAACTTGCTGGGCGCGGTGACGAAGGGCTGTTCGCTCAGGCGCGAGATTTCGGCGGCCACGGCCTCGGCGTAGCCCGCAGGGGCGTTCAGGCCGGTGCCGACGGCGGTGCCGCCCAGCGCCAGTTCGCTCAGGTGGGGCAGGGCGGCGCGCAGGTGCCGCTCGCCGTGGGCCAGTTGCGCGGCCCAGCCCGAAATCTCCTGACCCAGGGTCAGCGGCGTGGCGTCCTGCAGGTGGGTGCGGCCGATCTTGACGATGTCGGCGAACTCGGCGGCCTTGCCTTCGAACGTGGTGCGCAGGCGGGCCAGGGCCGGCAGCAGCCGGAGGCACACCGCGAGGGTCGCGGCCACGTGCATGGCCGTGGGGAAGACGTCGTTGCTGGACTGGCTGCGGTTGACGTCGTCGTTGGGGTGCACGCAGCGCTTTTCGCCGCGCTCGCCGCCCAGCAGTTCGCTGGCGCGGTTGGCCAGCACCTCGTTGACGTTCATGTTGGTCTGCGTGCCCGAGCCGGTCTGCCAGACCACCAGCGGGAATTCATTCGCATGTCCGCCCGCCAGCACCTCGTCGGCTGCACCGATGATGGCCAGGGATTTTTCGGGCGACAGCAGGCCGAGCTGGCGGTTGACCTGTGCGGCCGCACGTTTGACCAAGGCCAGCGCGTGGATGAGCTCGGCCGGCTGGCGCTCGGTGGAAATGGCGAAGTTCTGCAGCGAACGCTGCGTCTGCGCACCCCACAGCCGGTCGGCGGGCACGTCGATGGGGCCGAAGGTGTCGAATTCCTGGCGGGTGGTCATGTGAGCTCCTGGGCAAGGTCAGTGGATCGGGGCGGGATGTCCAAAGGCCGCTGCGACGGGCCAAGGTCGAGGTGGGCGAGGCGCCAGCGCCTGGGTGACGGAGGCCGATGGTTCTTGCAAGCCTGATTTCGTCCGTGGCCTGGATGTACGTTCGAGCTCATTCGGCCGAATCGGTTTAAAAACATTGGAGCAGGAAGTATATGTTAATGCGAATGATGCGCAATACATGTCTGATGCCTGTAAGCACGTGACTGGGTGAAGAGGCTTCCGCCCCGGGAATGGGGTGGCGCTTCAGAACACCGTTTGTTTTGTGTCCTGTTGGCTTGGACCGAAGCCGATCCAAGCACCGCCTGCGCAGGGTGAAAATCACGGCTTCTTTCCGCTGGAGTTCCCCTGCCCATGCCCATCCTGCACGCACACGCTCTTTGGGAGGACGTTCAAGCCGTCCGACAGCAAGCGCCGCTGGTCCACAGCATCACCAATCTGGTGGTGATGAACTTCAATGCCAACGCCCTGCTGGCGATGGGCGCCTCGCCCGTCATGGCCCACGCCCGGGAAGAGGTGGTCGACATGGTGGGCATTGCCCAGTCCCTGGTGCTCAACATCGGGACGTTGGAGCCGGACTGGGTGTCGGCCATGCAGATGGCGCTCACCGCGGCCGTCGCCCGCGGCATTCCGGTGGTGCTCGACCCGGTGGGCGCGGGGGCCACGCCCTATCGCAATGCGGCCCTGTCCGCGATCCTGCAGACCGGTTCACCCCGTGTGATCCGCGGCAACGCCTCCGAGATCATGAGCGTGTCCGGACTGACTGCCCAGACCCGGGGTGTGGACAGTTCGGCGGCGTCGGGCGACGCCGTGGGCGCTGCACAGGCCCTGGCGGGTCAGATTGCCGGCGTGGTGTGCGTGAGCGGTGCCGATGACCACATCGTCGATGCACAGGGGCGGCACGCGGTGCTGTCCAACGGACACCCCTGGATGACGAAGGTCACGGGGGTGGGCTGCTCGGCCAGCGCGCTGGTGGGGGCCTTTGCCGCGGTGCAGCCCGATGCTTGGCGGGCGACGGTGTCGGCCATGGCCTGGCTGGGGGTGGTCGGCGAATGGGCCGTCGAACGCGTTCAGGCGCGAGGCGAGGGGGTGGGGCGACTTCAGATCGAACTGCTGGACGGTCTCCAGCTGTTGGAGGCCGACGAGTTCACCCGGCGCCTGAAGTGTGTGGTTCATGACTGACGCCCGCCTGGATCGGTGGCGGCTGCACCTGGTCACCGACCGTGCGCTGTGTGGCCTGAGGGGCATCGAGGCCGTCGTGGCGGCGGCGGTGCGGGGGGGCGTGACCTGTGTCCAGTTGAGGGAAAAGGAGCTCGACACGCGGGCGTTCGTGGCCCGCGCCCGCGCCTTGAAAGACCTGCTCCGGCCACTCGGCGTGCCTTTGCTCGTCAACGACCGCCTGGACGTGGCCTTGGCGTGTGGGGCCGATGGCGTGCATGTCGGTCAGAGCGACATGGAAGCCGAGGAAGTGCGCCGCTGGATGCCGCATGCGTGGATCGGCTTGTCCCTTGAGACCCCCGAGCAGCTGAGCGCGGCCGAGCGGGCCCCGGTGGACTACTACGGGGTCGGCCCCATCTTTGCCACGGCCACCAAGCCCGACGCCGCACCCGCGTGGGGCCTTGACGGCTTGAAGGCCCTGCGCGCCCGAACGGCGCGTCCGCTGGTCGCCATTGGCGGCCTGCAGTGCCACCATGCTGCGCAGGTCGTGGACGCCGGGGCCGATGGCCTGGCCGTGGTCAGTGCGCTGTGCACCGCCGACGATCCCGCTGATGCGGCGGCGCGTTTCCGGGGAGCCATGGGCTTCCCTTTCCGGTTGCCCTGACGTGGGCTTGGATTTCGCCATGATTTCAGATTCCCCGATTTCTCACCGCGACCGTCCGGTGCGCGTGCTCAGCATTGCCGGCTCCGACAGCGGCGGCGGGGCCGGCATCCAGGCCGATCTCAAGACGGCTGCGGCCTTGGGCTGTTACGGCATGACGGCTATCACCGCCATCACGGCGCAGAACACCTGCGGCGTGCGTGCCATCCACGCCCTGCCGCCGGAGCTGCTGGCCCAGCAGATCGATGCCGTGGTCGAAGACATCGGGGTGGATGCCGTGAAGATCGGCATGCTCCACGATGTGGACGTGGTCCGTGTCGTCGCCGAGGCCATCGACCGCCACGGATTCGATCGTGTGGTGCTCGATCCCGTGATGGTTGCGGCTGGCGGCGACCGGCTCATCGCTGCCGAGACGCAGGCGGTGCTGGTGCAGTTGTTGTTTCCCCGAGTGACGGTGGTCACGCCGAACCTGGATGAAGCCGCGTGGCTGCTGGGTCGTGACATTCCCGATGCCGCGGCGTTGGAGGCTGCGGCGGCTGGACTGAGGGCGCTGGGTGCCCGTGCTGTCCTGGTCAAGGGGGGGCACCTGCCCGGCAACCGGGTCATCGATCTGCTGTCGGGTCCGGACGGGCCGCAGACCTGGCAGGACTCTCGGGTGATGAGCCACAACCTGCATGGGGCCGGATGCACCCTGTCCACCGCCATCGCCTGCCACCTGGCGCTCGGGTTTGTGTTGCCGGAGGCGGTGGGCCTGGCGCGGGCCTATGTGCGGCAGGCCCTGGTGGCGGGGGCGGACGTGCGGGTGGGCCACGGCCACGGGCCGCTCCTGCACGGTTTTGCGCCGGTGCCGGCCCTTCGTGTGCCGCTGGAAGAGCGCTGAATTCAGCGCCCGAGGCCGCCGCGGTCTCGAACCAGCGTGCCGACGATCAGGGTGAACAGCAGGCTGGGCAGGGCCGATCCCCACTCGGGCCAGAAGCGCGCGCCCAGGTGGAAGCAGGCAATGCCGGCCAGCCACGTCAGGGCCGGTCCCCAGCGCACGGGACGGCTTTGCGGGGGCGCACCCGTCAGCTGCGAAATGACCACGCCGAACAGAGGCACGAAGATCGAGCTGAGCATCAGCAGGAAGGGTTCCAGGCTGTGCATGGGCAGCACCAGTGCACACAGCGTGGCCACGACGGCCATGGCCACCCCGGTGGAGCGAACGGTCCAGCCGGGCCGCAGGAAGTTGATCGACACGGCACCGGAGTGCACGTCGCCATAGGCGTTGTCGGCCTCGTCGATGAGGATCAGGCCCAGGGCGATCAGGCCGCCTTGGGCCATCAGAAGCGCTGAAACCAGATCGGATCCGGCGGGTGCCGTGCTCACGACCAGGATGCCCAGCGTGTAGCACCAGATGTTGGCCAGGGCGTAGCCCAGCCAGGTGCCCCGCAGCGCATCGCCGCTGCGGCGGCCGAAGCGGGCATAGTCCGCCACCAGGGGCAGCCAGGACACGGGCATGGCCATGACCAGGTCAATGCCGGCCACCAGGCTCATGGAGCCATCGCCTGGGCGATTCCACCAGGCCTCCCAACCGGTGCCGATGATCTGTGCGCCCAACTGCCAGCTCAGCCAGCACAGCGAGGCGATCACCAGCGGCAGGCCGAGGCGGCTCACGAAGCGGCGCACCAGTCCGATCATGGATCCGCTGGCCAGGGCCACCAACAAGGCGCCCCAGGCCAGGGTGGTGACCGTGGGCCACCAGCTCGCCGAGTGGCCCGTGGCCTGCTTGACGATCGCAGCGGTGCCATCGCGCATGACCACCAGTTCGAAGGCGGTCCAGCCGGCCAGTTGCACCACGTTCAAGCCGACGGGCAACATGGCGAAGCGCCGGCCCAGGCTCAATCCGATCAGCGCCGAGCTCGACAGCCCATGCCGGCAGCCAATGGCCGCCACCCATGCCAGCAGGCCCGAGCCCACAAGCGAGCCGATCAGCACCGCCAGCAGGGCCTGGGAAGTGCTCAGCCCGGGCAGCAGGTAGGCGCCAACCTGCATGACCAGCAGGCCGACGCCCAGACTGAACCAGAGCGAGGCGTGGTCGCGCGGGCCGAAGACACGGTCGGCAAGGGAAACGGGGGGGGTTGACGTGTAGGTCGTGTCGGGGGATGGGGCAGTGGTGTTCACGGGTCGTTCCGGACGGCTCCGCGCGAAAAGCAAGGCCGCAGCGGAACGTCGGAGGACGCCGGTCCAGAGGCTTGGCTTCCCTGCGCGAGGATGATCTCAATCAGGTTCAAAGGGACTCTCTCAGCCACCCGAACCTTCCGGGCCGGTGGCACCCCCAGCGAAGGCCCCGACTCTGTCAGGGCGCCAGCATTTTAGGGGGCGGCTGAGAGGGTTCTCCGTGAGTTGGGGAATCACCGTGCCAGCAACAGGCCTGAAAGTGCCAGGACGACCAGTCCCAGAACCAGCGACAGCATCTGCCAGAACTTCAGCGGGTCACGCTGCATCAACGGGGGGGTGCGCTGGTATCGCAGCTCGGCACTCGGCTGGTGCAGATCCCGCACGAACTCCGACACCACCTCCTGCCGCTTGAGGGGCTGCGGATGCAGCGCCTTGCGCAGCACGGCGTCCAGCCAGATCGGCAGATCGGGCCGCAGCGAGCGGATTGGCACGTAGTTCAGGCGGTGCAGGTCCGACGGTCCGCGCACCTGCGTGACCTGCAGGCCGTAGGGCAACTGGCCGCTGAGCATCTGGTAGGTGAGCACGGCCAGCGCGTACAGGTCCGAGGCGGCCGAGCCCCCCTCGCCGGTGAAGTACTCGGGGGCGGTGTACTGCAGCGAGCCCATCAGGGCCTCGGGCCGGGATTCGGCCGTGCCCTCGGCCAGGCCGGCCACGTGGACCGAGCCGAAATCGATGATCTTCACCGTGCCGTGGCGGTCGATCATGATGTTTTCGGGGCGCAGGTCCTGGTGCAGCATCTCCTTGCGGTGAAAGGCCTGCAGCCCCTTGGCGATCTGGTCGATCAGGCTGCGCACGCTGTCGAGGTCCGGCTGGGGATGGTCGATCATCCACTGCGCCAGACTCTGGCCGTCGACGAATTCCATCGCCACGAACAGGTGCGTGCGGGGGCGCTCCGAGGGTCCTGCGCGCAGCACGTGCGGGCTGTCGATCCGGCGGGCCACCCACTCTTCCAGCAGGAAACGGTCGAGGTAGGCCGGGTTCTCGCGCAGGTCCACCGAGGGGGTCTTGATCACCACGTCCCGGCCGGTGGCTTCGTCGACGGCCAGATGCACGTGGCTGCGAGAACTGGCGTGCAACTCGCGCACGACGGTGTAGCCCTCGAACACCGCACGCGGCTGCAGCGTGGGGGGCATCTGCAGGCTCTCACGCTGCATGGCGACCTGCTGTGCCTCGGGAGACGGCAGGGTGTCGATGCGCACCAGCTGCAGGGTGGCGTTGTCATCGGCTCCCCGCTCCAGAGCGGTCTGCACCAGGGACCGTGCTGCGGCGTCGAGGTCGCCGGGATGGCCGGCGAGTGCGGCGTGCACGGCGGCGGCGTCGAGACGCTCGTAGGCTCCGTCGGTGGCCAGGAGGTAGACCTCACCCACCTCGGTGAGCCAGCTCTGGTGATCGACCTCGACCGAAGGGCCCACGCCCAGTGCGCGACCCAGGACCGATTCGGTGGACGACACCCGCACACGGTGGTCGGTGCTGAGCTGCTCCAGCGCGCGCGGCTGCAGCCGGTACACGCGCGAGTCGCCGACGTGCAGCAGGTGCGCCTCGCGGCCCTTGAAGATGAGGGCGCTGAAGGTGCAGACGTAGCCGCGGTCCTTGTCGAAGCGGCCGTCGCCACGCTGCGTCTGGGCGTGCAGCCACGCGTTGGTGGCGTCCATGACGCAGCGCGCCGAGCGGCGCACCGTCCAGGCTTCGGAGGTGCCGTAGTAGTCGTCGAGAAAGCTGCGCACCGCCGCGGCGCTGGCCACCTGGCTGACGGCGCTGGAGCTGATGCCGTCGGCCAGGGCCACGACGGCCCCCTTGGTGGTCAGCAGGGGTTCGGCCGGCACCGAGGCGCCGTGGAAATCCTGGTTGACCGGTTTGGGGCCTGCATCGGTGTGTTGGCCGACGGTGATGCGCAGCGACGGGCGCATGGCGTCAGACCTTGCGCTTCGGGGCCGTCTTGTAGTGCGTCGAGTACAGCGTCGCACCCACGAAGGTCAGGCCACCCACGGCGTTGCCCAGCACCGTGGGAATCTCGTTCCAGATCATGTAGTCCATGAAGGTGAAGTTGCCACCCAGCATCAGGCCCGACGGAAACAGGTACATGTTGACGATGGAGTGCTCGAAGCCCATGTAGAAGAACACCAGGATGGGCATCCACATGGCGATGACTTTGCCCGAGACGGTGGTGGACATCATGGCGGCCACGACGCCGGTGGAGACCATCCAGTTGCACATCACAGCCCGGATGAACAGGGTCAGCATGCCGGCGGCGCCGTGGGCGGCATAACCGACCGTGCGGCCTTCGCCGATGTGTCCGATCTTCTGGCCGATGGCGTTGGGGGCTTCGGTGAATCCGTTGGTGAAGATGATGGCCATGAACACCGCCACGGTCAGCGCGCCGGCGAAGTTGCCGACGAACACGAGGCCCCAGTTGCGCATCACGCCGCTCCAGGTGGCACCGGGGCGTTTGTCCATCACGGCCAGGGGTGCCAGGGTGAACACGCCCGTCAGCAGGTCGAAGCCCAGCAGATAGAGCATGCAAAAGCCCACCGGGAACAGCAGCGCGCCGATCAGCGGGTTGCCGCTGTTGACGTTGACGCTCACCGCGAAGGCGGCCGCCAGTGCCAGGATGGCACCGGCCATGTAGGCGCGGATCAGCGTGTCACGGGTGGACATCAGCAGCTTGGATTC
>CAYYCN010000034.1:0-26835 GCA_964470355.1 uncultured Sphaerotilus sp. | reverse complement strand
GCAGCGGGCCGGCGCAGGCCACCGGGGCGAACTGGGCGATGCCGTAGGTCGTGCCTTCGGCGCGGTGGGCGGTGCCGAAGGCGTCGTGCACGAAGATGTCGCACAGGGCGGCCATCTTCTTGGCGAGTTCTTCGTTGTTCTTCTTCTCGCCCTTGTTCAGGCGGCAGTTTTCCAACATCACGACCTGGCCGGGGGCCACGTCGACGCCGTCCACCCAATTGGACACAAGCTTGACCTCGCGGCCCAGCAGTTCACCCATGCGGGCCGCCACGGGGGCCAGCGAATCTTCCGGCTTGAACTCGCCTTCGGTCGGGCGGCCCAGGTGGGAGGTGACCATCACGGCAGCCCCGGCGTCGAGCGCGGCCTTCACAGCCGGCGCGGAAGCGCGGATGCGGGTGTCCTCGGTGATCTTGCCGCTGTCGTCCTGCGGCACGTTCAGGTCGGCGCGGATGAACACGCGCTTGCCAGCCACCTGGCCTTCGTTGATCAGGTCTTGAAAGCGGAGGATCTTCATGATGTCTCTTGGATCGGTTGAGGAACTGAACAGAAAAAACAAGCCGGGTGGCCACGCGCGCAGCCGCGCTCACCAGCCCCAGACCACGTGCAGGGGAAGGTAAACGAGCAAACCGGCGACCAAAGTCCCGAGCATGCCACGACGCCACACGAAATACCCCACCGCAGACAAGGTTCCGAGCAGTCTTGCACTGGCGAATGTGGCCAGAAATTGACCCTGTTCCAACACCACCTCGGGCACGACGATGGCCACAAGGGCCGCCAGCGGAGCAAACCGCAAGGCCCTCTTCAGCCAACCCGGCATGGGCAGCTCCCGATCCGGCCACAGGAAAAAGGCCCGGGTGACCAGCGTGATGACCGCCAGACCCAGGATCGCCACGACGGCGGAAACCTCGCTCACGGGGCCCTCCCCGGCGCTGTGGGCGAGGCGCCACGACCACCCCACCCTTCCATCCACAGACCCGCAGCCAACGCCGACGCGACGGCCACCACAATGTTCAGCTTGTATGGCAGAGAAAAAGCCGCCACGGCTGCCAACGCGGCCACCGCTGCGCACACCCAGCTGATTCGATCGATCAGCAACGCACACGTCAGGCCCACCAGCGAGAGCGTGCCTGCAAAGCCCAGACCCCAGGCGGGCGAGATCTCGTCCGCCAGCACAATGCCACTCCAGGACGGCACCTGCCAGGACAGCCACAACGCCACCACCGACCCCGCAAAGTAAGGCAATTGCCCTGGTGCCGGATGGGGGTCCGGCCAGGCGCGCAAGAACTGGACATAGTTGGTGTCAGCGGCGAAGTACCCCACCATTGCCCGTTGCCAGCGGGGCAAATCACCAAAATACCAGCGCCACTGCGCACTGTAGATCACGAAGCGCACGTTCACTAGGAACGCGGTGAACCAGATCAGCCACAACGGCGCGCCGGTGGACAACAAGGGCAACGTTGCCAGCTGGGAACTGCCCGCATAGACCGTCAGGCTCATCAGCAAGGCCAAACCCAGGCCCATGCCGCTCTTGGTCATGGCCACGCCCGTCACGAGGCCCCAGGCGGCCACCCCTGGCAGCAGCGGCAGCACATCGTGCACGCCACGCTGGAAATCAGGGTGTTGCCACAGGCGAACACGAGAGGGCTCGGCACTCATGCGCCGGATTCTCCCACCCCCTGAGGGACCGCCGCCCAGCGCGCCGCTCAGTGCGTGCTGCCGCGCGCGCCGGACTTGTCGCGGCCCTTGCCTTCGGTGGCCGAAGCCTTGTCGTCCTCGGCTGCGCCATGGCCCGATTTTCCGTGATCCCCACCCGACTCCTCGGCAGCGGAGGCCTCGCCCTCGGGCGCCGACGGGACCGGTTCGGGCTTGGCAGCACTCTTGCGCGGCACGACCGGCACGATGCCTTCGAGCTTGTTTTCACGCATGTAGCCGTCCATCTCCAGCCATCCGGCATAGACGGCCGACTTCGAGGCCTTGGGGTTGAGCGTGTAGCAGTCCTCGATGGCCCGCAAGGCGTGCCGGCAGGCACTCCCGATGGCCTTGCCATCGGATTCCTTGCGCTCCGCCACCACCGTGCCGGACTCGATGCCCAGGGCATCGCAGCCAGCCAGCAGGACCGCACACAGGCTCAGCAGCCACAGCTTGGGGAGTCGGGACATGGACACGGGCTCTCTCAGTGGAGGTCAGGCTTGGGAAGGAGCAATGTCTGCTTATCGTCCCGATCCCGATGCCACTTGAGCCCGCCCCGGTGAATCAGCCCAGCCGCTCCCCCGCCTGGATCGACAGGGCCCGCAGCACGTCCGCCGCCGCGAGGCGCTTGCCCCCCGGGCGCTGCATCTGCGTCACCTCCAACGCGCCCTCGCCACACGCGACGACCAGCGCCGATGGCCCCGCCGACAGCACCGTGCCGGGCACGGCCGCCGAGCCTTCAGGGACCACCGCCACACGCGCCGCCCACACCTTGAAGACCTCGCCCCCATGCTGGAACGAGCCCCCCGGGAAGGGATCGAACGCCCGAACGCGCGCGGCCAGACGCTCGGCAGGCAAAGCCCAGTCGAGTGCCGCCTCGGACTTCTCGATCTTGTGCGCATAGGTGACGCCGGCCGACGGTTGGGGCACCGGCGTCAACGCCCCGTCGCGGGCGCGCTGCAGCGTTGAAACGATCAACCGCCCGCCCATCCCGGCCAATCGGTCGTGCAACACGGCCGTGGTGTCGTCGGACGTGATCGGCGTGGTTTCGATCTCCAGCATGTCTCCGGTGTCGAGCCCGATGTCCATCTGCATGATCGTGACCCCCGTGCGGGCATCCCCCGCCTCGATGGCCCGGTGGATCGGCGCCGCTCCGCGCCAGCGCGGCAGCAGGGAAGCGTGAATGTTCAGGCACCCCAGGCGCGGCAAGTCCAGCACCCACTGCGGCAGGATCAACCCGTAGGCGGCGACGACCAGCACGTCCAGGCGAGCAGCCGTCAAGGCGTCCTGCGCGGCGCGGGCCTCGTCGGGCCAACGACCATCCAGCTTGAGGCTGGTCGGCTGCGCGACGGGAAACGCATGCGCCTGGGCCAACTGCTTGACCGGCGAGGGCTGTAGCTTCATGCCCCGCCCGGCAGGCCGATCCGGCTGGGTCAGCACGATCGGCACGGTCGCCCCGGCGGCCACGATCGCCTCCAGGGCCACACGCGCAAATTCCGGGGTCCCCGCATACCCGACGCGCAAACCGGCCAGCTCGCCCGTGCGGACCGCCGAGGACGTTGCCGCAGGCACACCGCCGAGAGTTCCCTCTGGCGCCCCGGACACCGTGGAGCCTGATCCTGAAATCGTCATGCCGCCTGCTCGTCCTCGCGGGCCCGCTTGAGCAGTTTGCTGCGGATGCGGTTGCGCTTGAGCGCCGACAGGTACTCGACGAAAACCTTTCCCTGCAAGTGGTCCATTTCGTGCTGGATGCACACGGCCAGCAAGCCGTCCGCGCGCACCTCATGCGACTGACCGTTCCGGTCCAGCGCCCGCACGGTCACTTCCGCACAACGCTCGACCTTGTCGTAGATCGTGGGCACCGACAGGCACCCCTCGTCCCCGATCACCCGGTCGGTGCTGGCCGCCACCACCTCGGGATTGATGAGCACCAGCGGCTGGTTGCGCTCCTCGGACGTGTCGATGACGATCACGCGCTCGTGGACATCGATCTGGGTGGCTGCCAGACCGATGCCCTTGGCTTCGTACATCGTCTCGAACATGTCGTCGACCAGTCGACGGATGCGATCGTCGACGACCGCCACGGGACGGGCCCGGGTGTTCAGGCGAGGATCGGGATAACGCAGAATGGGCAGCAGGCTCATGTCGTGAGACAGACCGGACAGAACCGGCCTCGCATAAATCGGTGAAAGGCGGTGACGGCTGGGCCGAATCACCGCGGCAGACATCACAGGCTCCGCGAGCGTGTGGAACGGCACAGCCAAACTCGTGGCCCCACCGGGGGGGTTGGGGCAGAATTTGCCTGATCAGATGGCGATTTTCCCGCAAGCTTCAAGGGCTTGTGAAAAATCGGTGCATCCACCCCAGGCGGTGCCGGCCCGCGACTCAGGCGGCCGCCCCATGGAGTCGAGTTCATGACCAACGTCCCCGTCCGCATTGTCCACCTCGCGCCGCCGTCCTCCGGGGGCGCCTGGCTCGTGGCACTGGCCTTGGCCGCAACGGCGACCAGCCCCCTGGCCGCCCCCCACGACCCGGTCACCGCCGCACAGCGATCCACCGCTCACCAAGTGGCCGACGCGGGCGTGCCACTGTCGGAACTGTCCCCCCAGGCGCCCGACCACCACACGGTCCGCAAGGGCGACACCCTGTGGGACATCGCCAGTCTGTTCCTTCGCCACCCGTGGCGCTGGCCCGAGCTGTGGGGCATGAACCTGGACCACATCCGCAACCCGCACCTCATCTACCCAGGTCAACGCCTGGTTCTGGTGAAGTCCGGGGGCCGGGCCCGCCTCGAATTCGACGGTGGCAACCGCGTGCTGCAGGACGGCCGACTCGGCCCCCGCATCCGTGTCGAGGCGGTCGGAACCGATCCCATCACCACCGTGCCGATGCACCTCATCCGGCCGTTCCTGACGGAAGCCGTCATCCTGGAGGACGATGAGTACGCACGCGCGCCGCGCATCGTCGCGGGACGGGAAGGCCGCCAGTTGCTGGGCCGCGGCGACCTGGCCTACGTGCGTGGCGACGTGGATCCCTCCGTGGGCCAATGGCGGGTGTTCCGACATCCCCGCCCCCTGAAGGACCCCGTCACCCAGGAGGTGCTGGGCCACGAAGCCGCCTATGTCGGCACGGCAGAACACACCCGCCCGGGATCGGAACACCTGGACGTCCAAGGCCAAACCGAAATCGTGCCTGCCACCTTCGTGCTGACCTCCCTGCGCCAGGAAGCCGGTGCCGGGGATCGGCTGGCAGCGGCCCTCATCGAAGACGATCCGGCCCTCGTGCCCCACGCCCCCCGCCAGACCATCGACACCCGGGTGATCTCCATCTACGGCGATGGCCTGACCGCCGGTGCCCACCAGATCGTCGCCATCGGCCAAGGCCGCCTGCACGGGCTGGAAGCCGGCCACGTGCTGGCCGTGCGCCACGGGGGTGAACGCCTCGTCGACCGGGAGGACAAGGCCCGCCTGCGGCTGCCGGACGAAGACAACGGCCTGCTGTTCGTGTTCCGCACCTTCAACCGCTTGTCCTACGCCCTGGTGCTGAAGGCCGCAGGCCCGGTGCGGGCAGGCGACCACGTCACCCAACCCTGAGGGCCGCCCCGCGATGCAAGCCGCCGACCCGACCGAGCTCGGCGCTTGGCTGCGCCTGATCGAAACCCCCGGCATCGGTCGCACCAAGGCGCGTCGCCTGTTGGCGGCCTGGGGATCCCCGCAGGCCATCTTCGAAGCCCCGGAAGCGGCCCTCCGCGAAGTGGTGGACGCCGCCTCGGCGCGGGCGTTGCGGCAGACCCCGGTCGGCTGGGCGGATCTGCTGGCCCGAACCCTGGCCTGGCTGGAGGCCTCGACCCCCGCCAGCCCTCGGCACGTGCTCACGCTGGCCGACGCCCGCTACCCCCGCATGCTGCTGGAGCAGCCGGATCCCCCCGTGATGCTGCACGCCACCGGCCGGATCGACCTGCTGGATCGGGCGGCCGTGGCGGTCGTCGGCAGCCGCAACCCCACTGCACAGGGCCGCGACAACGCCCGCGCATTCGCCCGGGCCCTGGGCGAAGCGGGCGTGTGCGTGGTGTCCGGTCTGGCACTGGGCGTGGACGCCTGCGCACATGAGGGCGCGCTGGGCACGCCCGGCAGCACGATCGCGGTCGTGGGCACCGGCCTCGATCGCCTCTATCCGCGCCAGAACCTGGCCCTGGGCCAACGCATCGCCCAAGAGGCCCTGGTCATCAGCGAATACGTGCTCGGCACGCCGGCCGTGGCCGCCCATTTCCCGCAGCGCAACCGCATCATTGCGGCCCTCGGGCTGGGCACGCTGGTCGTCGAAGCCACGCTGCAATCGGGCTCACTCATCACCGCACGCCTGGCCCTCGAAGCTGGCCGGGAGGTGCTGGCCATCCCGGGCTCGATCCACGCCCCCCAGTCCCGCGGTTGCCACGCCCTCATCAAGCAAGGCGCCAAGCTCGTCGAGAGCACCGATGACATCCTCGACGAACTGGGCATTCTTCGCGCCAGCCCCATGCCCCCCATCGGGGCGGCCCCGGATCGTTCGGCGGGTCGCCCCGGCGACACGCGCACCGACGCCCAGGAGACCCCACCGCCACCGGAAACCTCCGACACCGACAGCTCCGATCCGGTGCTCCGCGCCCTGGGCTGGAGTCCCGCCACATTGGATGTCTTGCAGATCCGCACCGGCCTGTCGGCCACCGACCTCACCGTTCGCCTGCTCGAATTGGAACTCCAAGGACAGGTTGCCCAGCTTCCGGGCCAGATTTTTCAACGTCTGGCACAGGCCTGATCCCTGACCCCGGGGCCGGCCACGCCACGCCACGCGCCAGGCAAAAGCGCCTGCGTTATAGTGATTTCATGTTTGACGTCCTCGTCTATCTCTACGAAAACTACTGGCGGCCCGATGCCTGTCCGGACCACCAGCAGCTTTCCAAGAAGCTGTCGGCGGTCGGGTTCGAGAGCGAGGAAATCGCCGACGCACTGAGTTGGCTGGACGGACTCACCCACAGCCCCTCGGTGATCGAAGCCCCCAGCGACGCCGAAGCCATGCGCGTCTACACCGCCCACGAGCAGGAGCACCTGGGCACCGCGTCCATCGCCTTCATCAGTTTCCTGGAATCGGCCGGCGTGCTGCCGCCCGTCATGCGCGAAACCGTGGTCGATCGCGCCATGGCCACAGGCTCGTCACCCATCGCCCTGGAAGACCTGAAGATCATCGTGCTGATGGTGTTCTGGAGCGCCGGCGAGGAGCCCGACACCCTGGTCCTCGACGAACTGTTCGTCGACGCCACGGACCGCCTGATCCACTGACCGAGTCAGTTGAGCAAGCGGTCGGGCTCGGCGTCGAGCTTGGCCAGCGCCTCACGCGTGGCACGCACAGTCAGGGCCTCTTCCTCGGCCGGCACCAACAGGCCGGCCTGCAGGTAGGACGCCAGCCGGTGCTTCTGGAACATCACCGCACGCCCCTGCGTCGTGACAAACAGGCTCAGGTGCTGGCGCATGCCCAGCCACGCCAGTTGGACCGGCTCCACCCGGCCACTGTGGTCGAGCTTGAACCAGGCGCCCACCTTGATCTCCGTGGCCCAGGCCAACATCGCCGGGCTGGGCATGGATCCTCCGTCGGCGATCACCTCCAGGTCGGAGCTGTCGTGCTCTGACAGGTCCCGGATCATGTCCTCGTCGATCTCGACGGTCCCGAGATCGGGCAGCATTTCCTCCAGGGTCTCGAGCTGCATCTTGAGCTCACCCATCCGCTCGGGCGGGATCGTCGCGGTGCGCGCCGAAAAGGCCGACGCCAAGGCGTTGTTCAGGGCCTGGATGTACTCGTCCTGCTTGGCCACCGGCACGCCCGCGCTCACCATACCCTCGCGCAGCTTCTTGAGCAGCGGGGGCAGGCGGCGGATGGCTTCGGCCCGCTCCTCGCGGGACACCTTGGCCCCGGCCAGCCACACCAGATCGGCCGCGGCGCGCTGCATCTGCTTGGTCAGCTCGCTGGCGGCCCCGGTCTTCACCCCGGAGGTGGCCAGCACATCAGCCCAGACATGGAACAGGAACTCCCGCACCCCATCGTGCACCGGAACCCCCTGCAGCATCTTGCGCAACTCGATCGTGTACTGGATCGCCAGCGTCTCGCGCTGCTCGATCTGCTGCGCCAGCGAAACCCCTTTGCTGGCTGCGGCGTGAGCGGTCTTGAAGTAGTTCTCGATGAAGCGTTCGAACTCGGTGAGCACCGTCTGGAACACCCGGCGCCCGGTGTCCGGATAGGCCTCCACCACCTGCACGACCCGCTTGACTTCCTTTTCCAGCGCTTCGCTGACGCCCGCCGCACTGCCGGCCTCGAAGCCCATGACACAAGCGCCCATGCGGTCGATGAGCTTGCGCGCCGGGTGGTCAATGGTGGCGAAGAAGTCCGGCTCGACGATGGCCACTCGCAGCACCGGCATCTGCAGGCGGGCAAACCACACGCGGATCGCGCTGGGCAAGCGCTCCTCGGTCAACAGGCTCTGGAACATCAAGGCCACGATCTCGATCGTGGCGCGCTCGACCGGCGTGGTCGCGGCCTTCTTGAGGATCTGCTTGCGGGCCTGCAGCTCCTGCAGCAACCCGGGGGTGCTCACCGCGGCCTGTGGCGACAGCTGCGGCACCTCGGCGGCGGGCGACGAACCGGCGGCACCTGCGCCCCCCCCAGCAACCGCTCCGCCAGTCCCTTCACGCACACCCAGGAAACGCTTCTTCAGCGCCAGCTGGGCGTCATTGATGGCCGCTTTCAGTCCAGGACTGGCCACATGCGGCTGCACGAGGGTCGAGCCGGCAAAGTCCGGCACTTGCCGCGACACCAGCCGGTTGAGACGCCCCAGCACCGCTTCCGCCTGCTCCATGCTGCGCAGAAGCCCCGGGAAACGGGTCATCAGGCGGGTCTCTTCCTGCACGGGTGAGCCCGTTCCATCGCCTCGAACGGTCGAAATGCCACCCATCCCCGCCGCGACGGCCGGTTGGGTCGGTGCAAACTGGTGGGCATTCTCGGGCGTGACCCGGTGACGCTGCTGCACCGAGGTCGGGGTGGGATACCGAGCCGACGGCTTCTGGAACGCCCCCGTGGCGGCGCCCCAGGTCGGCGCAGCCGCACCTGCCGGAGCCGCCCCCCCGGAACCCACCGGCGTGCGACCACCGGCGACACCCGCCTCCGGACGAACCCCCAGACCGCCAGCAGACCCCGGCGCGGCTCCACCGCCCGCCTCAACCGACGCACCACCCGACCAGCGGCCGGCGGCGCCCACGGAGTTCCCCCCGATGGCCGCAGCGCCTGCCGGAGCCGACAGGCCACCCGACAGGCTGGCGCCCGGCAAATGGGCCGCCCTCGACGTCGAGCCCCCGTCACGCGAGCGTCGGATGAAGGCCCTCAGATTCACTTCGGTGCACACGCCCTGCTGGACCAGCCAGCGATTGAGCTCGTGATAGGCCTCGTGCAGCAGGTTGGCACATTCTTCGTGCACAAACCCTTGGCAGGACTGCCAGATCTCCAGGCTCAGGCCCGCCGCCTGCCAGCCCTCCACAACCGCGCGAGCCAGTACGTGAGGCCGCAGGACATCCTGCGCCGGCATTTCATCGGCCTGGTCCAGCGCCGCCATGCGGTAACGCAGGTCCGAAAACTCCCACGAGGCCTTGTCCATCAGCGCCAGGGCCAGGCGAGAGGCGATGATTTCCTGCTCAATGGTCTCGTCACCGACCAGTGAGAGCTCCAGACGCGGCTCTGACCCCGGTCGGAAGGGTGCTCCGCGCGCCGAAGCCGCCGCCTGTTGCCCCGCCACCAATGCCGCCTGCAAAGCCCCTGCACACGACTTCTGCCAAGCCGGAGCCAGCCGCGGCACCTCGGCGCTGGCGTCTCGCGCGCGCATCACCTGCTCGGACTGGGTGACCTGGGCAGGCAGCTCATGGGCCCGCTGCACCACGGCCTTCACCACACGTGGCCACTCCCGCAGGAGCAGGTCCACATGGAACCGTCGGGCCTGCGCAGCCAAGGCGGGTGAAAAGGCAGCTGAAGACATGGAACCCGCGCCGTTCACTGAAAACGGCAGATTTGAAGAAAAGTGAACTTACATCCGCAAGATATCAGACGACGGCGCCGGAATTCGGATCCTGGGGGTCATGGTCCTTGCGAGGGGCCGAACTGACCAAATCCTCACGCTTGACCCCCAGCCACATCGCGATCGCCGCAGCCACGAACACCGACGAGTAGATCCCGAAAAGAATACCGATGGTCAGCGCCAGCGCAAAGTAGTGCAGCGTGGGGCCACCGAACAACAGCATCGACAGCACCATCATCTGAGTGGAACCGTGGGTGATGATCGTGCGGCTCATCGTCGAGGTGATGGCGTGGTCGATCACCTCGCGGGTGGTCATCTTGCGGTACTTGCGGAACGCCTCGCGGATCCGGTCGAAGATCACCACCGATTCGTTGACCGAGTAGCCCAGCACCGCCAGCACCGCCGCCAGCACGGACAGCGAAAACTCCCACTGGAAGAAGGCAAAAAAGCCCAGGATGATGATCACGTCGTGCAGGTTGGCGATGATCGCCGCCACCGCGAACTTCCACTCGAAGCGCACCGCGAGGTAGATCATGATGCCCACGACCACAAAGGCCAGGGCCTTCAGGCCATCCTCAGCCAGTTCCTTGCCGACCTGCGGACCGACGAACTCGCTGCGGGTGAGCTGCAACGGCTCGGCGCCCGAGGCCTCGCAGACCTGACGACTGATCGATTCACCCTTGTCGGAGACGGTCTGCTTCTGGACCAACTGGCCCTGCTCGGCCTGGCACAGCCCCGCGAACACGCGGCTCACGACTTCGCCCTGCTTGACGTCGCCGCGCAGCGGCAGGCGGATCAGCACGTCGCGCGAGGTGCCGAAGTTCTGCACCTGGACCTCGCCGAAGTTCATCTTTTCGACCACCTCGCGCACCTTGCCGATGTCGGCGCTGTGCGAGTAGGACGCCTCGATGACCGTGCCGCCGGTGAACTCGATGGACAGGTGCAGGCCGCGGGTGATCAGGAAGAACACCGCTGCCGCAAAGGTCAGGAACGAAATGACGTTGAAGACCAGCGCGTGCCGCATGAACGGGATGTCGCGCCGGATACGGAAGAATTCCATGGAAGCTCCTGGGATCTCGTCGGAGGGGCCGTTCAGGCCTCGGGAGTCGTGACGGCCGTGCCGGTCGAGCCCGGCTGCGCAGCGGGCTTCCACACCTGGCCGATGGACACCTTCGCCAGCTTCTTCTTGCGGCCGTACCAGAGGTTGACCAGCCCGCGCGAGAAGAACACCGCCGAGAACATCGAGGTCAGGATGCCCAGGCAGTGCACCACAGCAAAGCCGCGCACCGGGCCGGAGCCGAAGGCCAGCAGCGCCACACCCGCGATCAGGGTCGTGACGTTGGAGTCCAGGATGGTCGCAAAGGCGCGGTCATAGCCCTGGTGGATGGCCATCTGCGGCGAGCTGCCGTTGCGCAACTCCTCGCGCACGCGCTCGTTGATCAGCACGTTGGCGTCGATGGCCATGCCCAGCACCAGGGCGATGGCGGCGATGCCTGGAAGCGTCAGCGTGGCCTGCATCATCGACAGCACGGCCACCAGCAGCAGCAGGTTCACACCCAGCGCCAGCGTCGAGAACACGCCGAACAGCAGGTAGTACAGGCACATGAACACGGCGATCGCCACGAAGCCCCACAGCACGCTGTGGAAGCCCTTGGTGATGTTCTCGGCGCCCAGGCTGGGGCCGATCAGGCGTTCCTCGATGATCTCCATCGGGGCGGCCAGCGAACCGGCGCGCAGCAACAGCGCGGTGTCGGCCGACTCGACCGGCGTCATCGCGCCCGAAATCTGCACACGGCCGCCACCGATTTCGCCGCGGATCACCGGCGCGGTCACAACCTCGCCCTTGCCCTTCTCGAACAGCAGGATGGCCATGCGCTTGCCGACGTTCTCACGCGTCACGTCGCGGAAGATGCGCGCGCCACGCGAGTCGAGCGTGAGGTGCACGGCGGGCTGTTGGTTGTCGTCGAAGCCGGCCTGGGCATCGGTGAGGTTTTCACCGGTCAGCAGGACCTGGCGCTTGACGATGACGGGCACGCCCCCCCGCTCGGTGTATCGCTCGGTGCCAAACGGCACGGGACCCGAGCCGGCCACGGCCGACTGGGCCTCGATGCTGTCGTCCACCAAGCGGACTTCCAGCGTGGCCGTGCGCCCGATGATGTCCTTGGCCTTGGCCACGTCCTGCACACCCGGCAACTGCACCACGACCCGGTCGGCCCCCTGCTGCTGGATCACCGGCTCGGCCACGCCCAGTTCGTTGATCCGGTTGTGCAGGGTGTTGATGTTCTGCTTGAGCGCCTGCTCCTGCACCGTGCGCGCCGCCTGGGGCTTGAGAGCCCCCGAGAGCTTGAACTCTTCGCCGACGCTGGCGTTGGTCCACTGCAGGTCAGGTTGCTGCTCGGTCAGCAGCGCCAGTGCGGCCTGGGCCCCCGATGCATCGCGCAGGCGCAGTTCCACCACCTCGCCGTTGCGTGAAATGCCGGCGTGACGGATGTTCTTGTCGCGCAGCAAGGTCCGGAGCTCACCCGTGACCGACTCGGCCTTCTTGGTGAGCGCGGCCTTCATGTCGACCTGCATCAGGAAGTGCACACCGCCGCGCAGGTCCAGGCCCAGGAACATGGGCTGGGCATGCAGCGCGGTCAGCCACTGAGGGGAACGCGAGGTCAGGTTGAGCGCAACGATGTACGCCGGGTCGGCGGCGTCGGGGTTGAGCGCTTTCTGGATGGCGTCGCGCGCCTTGATCTGCGTGTCCGTGTCCGCGAACCGGGCGCGGATGGAGTTGCCCTCGAACTGCACGAAGTCCGGCTTCAGGCCGGCCGCATCGAGGGTCCGCTGCACCTGGGGCACGAGGGCGCCATCGATCTTGATCGTGGCCTTGCCGCTCGAAACCTGCACCGCAGGCGCCTCGCCGAAGAAATTGGGCAACGTGTAGAGCAGGCCGACCACCACCGCCAGGGCGATGATCAGGTATTTCCACCAGGGGTAGCGATTCATGTCGGGATCCTCGGGACCACGTCCCGCAGCCCCACCGGATCCGCTCCGGCGGGTGGATGGAAGCCGTCCCGGACGGACGACCTCCGCGGCCGCACCAGCGGCCGTCAGTCAAAACCGGTCTTACTTGGCCGAGGCCAGGGTGCCCTTGGGCAGCACCTGCAACACGGCCGAGCGCTGCACCTGCACCTCGACACCGGAAGCCACTTCGAGGCCCACGTAGTTGTCGGTGAGCTTGGTCACCTTGCCCAGCAGGCCACCGGCGGCCACGACCTCGTCACCCTTGGCCAGGGCCTCGATCATCGCCTTGTGCTCCTTCTGGCGCTTCATCTGCGGACGGATCATGATGAAGTACAGCACCACGAACATCAGCACGAGCGGCAGCAGCTGCATGAGCTGGGAACCGCCCGAGGCGGCAGCGGCCGGGGCCGTCTGTGCGTATGCGTTGGAAATGAACACCTTGGGGCTCCTGATAAGGAAGTCGGAACAAAGCGTTCGATTGTAGGGCCGGCCCTTTTCAACACATGCGGTGGAAATCGCACTCAACCCAGGGCCTTCCGGGCCGATACACCCGGGACCATGGCCGCGCCTTCTCCCCTCGCTCCCACGTCATGCCCCCCCCGGGGCCCGGGACCGGCCGATCTGGCCCGGGCCTTCGGCGCAGGCCTGCTGACGCTGCGCTATCAGCCCCAGGTCTCACTGCTGACCGGTGCCGTCACGGGGGCCGACGCAGTGCTGCATTGGGACGATCCGCGATGGGACGAGATTCCCGCGGCGCGCACGCGTGCCCTGGCCTTCGAGGCCGGACTGGACCATTCGCTGGCCGACTGGATGCTGCAGGAAGCCTGTCGCCAGTTGCAGCGCTGGCAGGCTCGCGGCGTGTACCTTCCCCGGCTGAGCTTGCGGCTGCCCTGGTCCACGCTGGACCACGCCCGCACCGCCGACCGCATCGCCGACACCCTGGACGACCTGGACCTGCCGGCCCACCGCCTGGCCCTCGAAGTTCCCCTGGACGCCCTCCTCACGCCCACCCGCTGGCTGAAGCACACCCTGCTCGCCCTGCGCTCGGATGGTGTGCACATGGCCTTGTCCGGCTACGACGGCGACGGCCCCTCTCTGCGGGCCCTGAGCGAGCTGCCCGTGGACGAACTCGTGCTCGACAGCCCCCTGATCCAGACACTGGACCACCCGGAAGACCCGGTCGCCCGTGCGGCCGTCGGCATGGCCCACGCCCTGGGCTGGCGCTCCGTGGCCTCTGGCCTGACCCACGAGGGCCAGGTCGACCGCGTGCGCCTGATCGGATGCGACGAGTTCCGGGGGTCGGTCCTGAGCGATGCACTTCCGGCGGGCATCCTAGGGGACGTCGTGGCCGCCGCGCCCGTGCATGAACGCATCGTCATGACGGTGCCAGCCGACGAGATGGAGCTCCCTCAGCCTCCGGCCGCGCGGCCCCAGGGCCCCCGTACCCAGGCGGCACACGCCGCCTGACCGGTTGGATCGCCCCGGAACGTCTCAGGACGTCTCAGGACGTCGCTGGAGGCCGGGCGGCCGCACGGGCCGCGAACTCGGCCCGCAGCGCCTTGAGCTTCTCGCGCGGGTCTTCCTTGACGGTTTTTTCGTCCAGCTTCATCTCGGCGATGAAGCGGCTGGGCGGCACCTTCTTGAGCTCGCGCCCGCGCCGCTGACGGATCAGCGTGCTCACCAGCAGCGTGCGCCGTGCGCGGGTGATGCCCACATACATCAGACGACGCTCCTCCTCCAGCCGCTCGAGGGTCATGTCCTCTTCCTCGCGGCGGAAGGGCAGCGTGCCCTCGTTGACCCCCACCAGCACCACGTGCGGCCACTCCAGGCCCTTGGAAGCGTGCAGCGTGGACAGCGTCACCATGTTCTGGTCCTCCCCCCGCTCGGCCAGGCTGAGGATCACGCTGATGGACTGAGCCACCTCCAGCACGCTCTTGCGCTCGCGCTCGACGGTCATGCCGCCATCGTTGTCGATCTGTCCACCGCAGCGCTTGGCCACCCAGTCGATGAAATCGAGCACGTTGGCCCAGCGCGCCGCCGCCGCTTTCGGGTTCTCCTCGTCTTCCAGCAACGCCGATTCGTAGCCGATCTCCGACAGCCACTCCAGCAGCATCGGCTTGGCCGCCTCCGCCCCGATGGTGTGGCGGGCCTTGTATTCCAGATCGTTCACGTAGCGACCAAACTCGTGCAGCGAACCGATCGCCTTCTTGCTCAACACCGTGCCCAAGGACTCCTGGAACAGCGCCTCGAACAGGCTGACCTTCCACTTGCCGGCGAACTCGCCCAGCGCCCCCAGTGTGGTGTGGCCAATGCCGCGCTTGGGCGTGGTGATGGAGCGCAGGAACGCCGGGTCGTCGTCCTGGTTGACCAGCAGGCGCAGCCACGCGCACAGGTCCTTGATCTCGGCGCGGTCGAAAAAGCTCTGGCCGCCGGACACCTTGTAGGGAATCTGGGCCTTGCGCAGCGCCTCTTCGAGCTTGCGGCTCTGCATGTTGGCGCGGTAGAGGATGGCAAAGTCCTTCCACTCCGTGGTGCCGGTGTGGGCTCCGGTGGCATTGGCCACGATGCTCTGGATGCGCGCCACGGCCCGCTCGGCCTCGTGCTCCTCGTGGTCGCATTCCACCACCCGCACCGGCTCGCCTTCGCCGAACTCGCTCCACAGCTTCTTCTGGAAGATCTTGGGGTTGAGCGCAATGACGTTGTTGGCCGCACGCAGGATGGCGCCGGTGGAGCGGTAGTTCTGCTCCAGCGGGATGACCTTGAGCGAGGGGTAGTCCTGCGGCAGGCGCTTGAGGTTCTCGATGGTGGCGCCGCGCCAGCCGTAGATGGACTGGTCATCGTCACCCACGGCCGTGAAGATGCCCCGATCCCCAACGATGGCCTTGAGCAGCTCGTACTGGGTGGCGTTGGTATCCTGGTATTCGTCGACCAGCACATGGCGCAAGGTGCGGTTCCACTTGGCCCGCGCCTCGTCGTTGGTCTGCAGCAGGTGCAACGGCAAGCCGATCAGGTCATCGAAGTCCACGGCCTGGAAGGCCGCCAGGCGCTCCTGGTAGAGCTTCATGACCATGGCGGCGACGCGCTCGTCCTCGTCGGCGGCTGCGGCAGCGGCCTGTTCGGCGTTGAGGCCCTGGTTCTTCCACAGGCTGATGGTCCACTGCCAGGCCCGGGCCACCTTGGCATCGGTGGTGCCGCCGGCCTCACGCAGCACGTTCAGCACGTCGTCCGAATCCAGGATGGAAAACGCCGGCTTCAGGCCCAGCTTGTCACCGTCTTCGCGCAACATGCGCACGCCCAGGCTGTGGAAGGTCGCGATCACCAGCTCCTTGGCGGCCTTGGCCCCGATGAGCGAACGCGCCCGCTCGCGCATTTCCTGAGCGGCCTTGTTGGTGAAGGTGATGGCCCCGATCTCCGACGGCTTCAGCCCGGCCTGAAGCAGCCGGGCGATCTTGTGCGTGATCACGCGCGTCTTGCCCGAACCGGCGCCCGCCAGCACCAGGCAGGGGCTGTGCAGGTGGTGGACGGCTTCGAGCTGAGCGGGGTTGAGGGTGGAGGGGGCTTCTGCCATGCGTGGGAGACCCGGGAAATGTGGCTTTTGACCGGCGCGGATCATAACGGGGGGGCTGAACGGGGGCTTTCCCCGACATTCACGCGAGAACCCACCGTCTAGGATCCGCCCCGTTTTTTGCGATTCCGGCCCCAGCCTGTCTGGCGCTGTCGACTCTCCGGAGACCTTGTGGCCCGACCCACCCTGCTCGTCGTCGACGACGAGCCGATGAACATCGCCGTGCTCTCTCGACTGCTCAACCCCACCTACCGGGTTCTGGGCGCCCGCACGGGCGCCTCGGCACTGCAATTGGTCGAATCGCAAGCCCCCGACCTGATCCTGCTGGACGTGATGATGCCCGACCTGGACGGCTACGCCGTGCTGTCCGCCCTGCAGGCCCACCCGGCCTCGGCGGGGATCCCCGTGATCTTCGTGACCGCCATGGACAGCGAAGGCGACGAAGAACGTGGCCTGACGCTGGGAGCGGTGGACTACATCTCCAAGCCCGTCCAGCCCGCCGTCGTGCGAGCCCGGGTGCGCACCCAGCTGGAACTCAAGCACGCACGCGACCAACTGGCACAGCAAAACCGCAGGCTTGAAGGCGAGCTCGAACAGCACATGCGCGAGGCCCTCATCGCCCAGGACCTGACGTTGTGCGCCATGGCGGAGCTGGCCGAGACGCGTGACAACGAAACCGGCAACCACATCCTGCGCACCCAGTCCTACGTGGAGGCGCTGGGGCGCCGCCTGCAGCGGCACCCCGACTACGCCGCGCAGTTGGGTGAAGCCGACCTGATGCGCATCGTGAAAGCCGCCCCCATGCACGACGTGGGCAAGATCGGCATCCGCGACGACATCCTGCTCAAGCCCGACAAGCTCACGCCCGACGAATTCGAGATCATGAAGTCGCACGCCCGCATCGGCGGCGAGACCCTGGCCAAGGCCATCCGCAAGGCCATGACCCTGCACGAGACGTCCGAGGATGCGCCCCTGCCCGAATCGGTGCGCTTTCTGGAAGTGGCCCGGCTGATCGCCCTGCACCACCACGAAAAATGGGACGGCACGGGCTACCCGGAGGGACTGGCCGGTGTCGCCATCCCGCTGCCGGCCCGCCTCATGGCCCTGGCCGACGTCTTCGACGCCCTGACCATGCGCCGGGTCTACAAGGCGGCCTGGTCGCTGGACGAAGCCACCCGCTACATCGTGTCGCAGTCCGGCCGGCATTTCGACCCCCACATCGTGGCCTCCTTTGTCGACATTCAGGACGAATTTGCCGCCATCTCGGCGATGCTGGCCGATTGAAACCCCATGTCGTCGTCCCCGCTCCGCCCCGATCCGGACGAATCCCCGGACATCCAGGCCCTGCGCGCCGACCACGCCCGCCTGCGGGCCATCCTCGACGCCATGCCGGACCTCCTGTGGCTCAAGGACCTGGAAGGGCGCTACCTGAACTGCAACCCACGCTTCTCGGCCTTTGCGGGACGCTCCGAATCCGAGCTGCGGGGGCTGTACGACCACGACGTCTCCCCGGCGGACCAGGCCGCCTTCTTTCGCGAAAACGACCGCCGGGCCCTGGCCCTGGGGCGCGGTCACGTCAACGAGGAGGAACTGACCTTCTCCGACGGGCACCGCGAGTGGCTGCAGGTCATCAAGACCCCGATGCGGGACGCCGCCGGCCAGGTCACCGGCGTGCTGGGCATCGGCCGGGACATCACCACCTTGCGCACGGCACAGGTCCGCATCGAGCGGCTCAACCGCGCCTACGCGGTGCTCAGCGGGGTCAGCGAAATGCTGATGCAGCAAGACGACCGCGACGTGATGTTCACCCAGGCCTGCCGCCTCGCCGTGGAGGTCGGCGGCTTCCGATCGGTCTGGATCGGGGGGATCGTGGACGGAACGCCGGCCGGCAATCCCCCCGCCGGCCCGGTGCTGGTGCCGCTGGTGTGGGCCGGCGAGATCGGTCACCGCATCCACGACGTGCGGCTGCCGCTGACCGGCCGGATCGGCCCCACGGTCCGGGCCATGCTGGAACGCAAACCGTTTGTCGTCCAAGACATCGCGCACCACCCGGAGCTGACGGCCTGGCGCGAACTGTGCGCCGAGCGCGGCTACCGATCCGGGGCGGCACTGCCCATCACACACGGCGGCATGGCGCAGCATTGCCTGTGGGTGCTGTCCGACGAGGTCGGCCACTTCGATGAGGAGCAGGTGAACCTGCTGCAGCGCCTGGCCGAAAACCTGGGCTTTGCCCTGGACCTCCAGACCGCTCGCCAGGAGCGGCTCAAGGAGCAGCGCTTCCGTGCGGAACTCGTCGAGTCGGTCGCGGGGGTGTTCTACGCCCTCGGCGCGGATGGCCGCTTCCGCCAATGGAACCGCCGGCTGAGGGAGCTCCTGCAGCAGCGGGACGAAGACATGCCGTACCTGCATGCCGTCGAGTGTTTTGTCGAGGCCGACCAGGCCCTCATCCGCGAGCGGGTGGCCACGGTCCTGCAAGAAGGCGAAACCCAGACCGAAGCCCGGCTGCGCGGTCCCAACGGGCAGGTCATTCCGTTCCTGTTCACGGCCCGGCGCATCGGACAAGGCCCGGACGCCATCATCGTGGGCACCGGCATCGACATCTCCGACCGTGTGCGCTCTGAGCAGGAGCTGACCCGCCACCGGCTCCACCTGGAAGACCTCGTCACGCAGCGCACCGCCGAGCTCGAGGCCGTCAACACGCGGCTGCACCGCGAGGACCAGCGCTTGCGGGCCATGCTCTCGCTGAGTCAACGCGCCAGCGCCCTGAGCGAGGCCGAGCTCTACCAGCACGGCATGGCCGAACTGGCTCAGCTCACGGGATGCGCCCGGGGCAGTCTGCACTCGATCGAGGCCGACGGCAGCCTGGGCGCCCGGGCCTGGGTGCACGGTGAGCCCACCTGGATCGCCGGAGACCACACCCCTCCCGGGGCCCTGCCTCTGCCCATGTGGGAGCGCGTGCGCCAGCAAGGCCACGCCCTGCTCCACAAGACCGGTGAACGCGGATGCGTCCTGGGCGTGCCGGTGTTCGACGAAGGCCAACTGCGGCTGGTGCTGTGCGCCGCAGACCCGCCCCGGGACTGCAGCCACTTCGGCCTGCGAGAACTGCAGAATTTCGGCAACGACCTCTGGCGCATCGTGCGCCGGCGCCGCATCGAGATCGATCTGGAACTCGCCAAGGCCCAGGCCGATGCCGCCAACCAGGCCAAAAGCGCCTTTTTGGCCAACATGAGCCACGAAATCCGCACACCGATGAACGCTGTGCTGGGTTTTGCCCATTTGCTGCGCGGCCCCACGTTGACCCCGCAGCAGGACGAATACCTTCACCGCATCACCGAGGCCGGCCAGCACCTCCTGCGCGTCATCAACGACATCCTGGACTTCTCGAAGATCGAAGCCGAAAAGATCGTGCTGGAAGAGACCGACCTCGACCTGGGCGACTGCCTGCGCCGGGTCACCGACATGCTGCGCGACAAGGCCGACGCCCAGCACCTGAGCCTGATCACCCACTTGGACCCGGCCTGCCCCCGCTGGGTGCGGGGCGACCGCCACCGCATCGAGCAGATCCTCATCAACCTGATCAGCAACGCCGTGAAATTCACGGCCCAGGGCGGCGTCGAAGTCTGCGTCGCTTGTGGCTCCGATCCAGAGGAGCCGGTCCACCGGGTGACCTTCGAAGTGCGGGACACCGGCATCGGCATCCGCGAAGACCAGATGGCCCACCTGTTCCAGGCCTTCGAACAAGCCGACGCCTCGACCACCCGGCGGTTTGGCGGCACCGGGCTGGGACTTGCCATCTCGCAGCGACTGGCCCGGCTCATGGGCGGCACGCTGGAAGTCGAAAGCCGGGAAGGCGTCGGCAGCACCTTCCGGCTGGAACTGCGATTGAGGACATCGGCGACCCCTCGTCCCACACCGCTCGCCGCGCCCGGGGCCACCGCCCCTGCGGCCCACCCCGCACCGATGGAGCGCGGGGTCCGCATCCTGCTGGCCGAAGACCACCCCATCAACCAGGAAGTCGCCCGGCAGCAGTTGCAGTCGCTGGGTGCCTCGGTCGAGGTGGCCGACAACGGCGCACAGGCCCTGGAGCGCGTGCAAGCGGCCCTGGACGCAGGACATCCGCACGACCTCGTGCTCATGGACATGCAGATGCCCGTCATGGATGGCCTCAGCGCCACCCGCGCCATCCGGGCCCTGGCCGGAGGGGCCGGGTTGCCCATCGTGGCCATGACCGCCAACGTCTTCGCCGAAGACCGCCAGCTGTGTCTGGCCGCCGGCATGAACGACCACCTGGCCAAGCCCGTCGAGCCGCTGGCCCTGCAGCGCTGCCTGCAGACCTGGGTGCCGCACACCCCGTCTCGGCCCACCGTCCTCGTGCAGCCCGGCCCGGACCCGTCAAGGCCTGGCACATCGCCTCTCCCCGGGCCACACCCCCCGGCCCCCTGGTCCGATCGCCTGCCCGGCTTCGACTGTGCGGGGGCCTGGAGCCGCATGGGGCACCAGGAAGCGGTCTACCGGATGGCGCTGAACCTGTTCGTGGACCACCACAGCCAGGACCTGCAAACCCTCGAAGCGATGCACCGGCTCGGCCTGGACGCCGACGCGCTGCGGGCCCTGGCCCACACCCTGTCCGGTGGCGCCGGCACCATCGGGGCCGTGGCCCTGCAACGCCGGGCCCGCCACCTCGAACGGGCACTGAAATCGAAGGGAGGCCCCGCGCCCACCTCCGCCGACCTGGCGGCGCTGATCGACGAACTGCGCCAGACCCTGCACCTGCTGCGCCAAGCGCTGGACGACACCCCCGATCCGGCCCCGAGCCCTGCGCCCGACGCCCCACCCCCGTTCCTGGCGGGCGCGGACCGAGAATCGGTGCGGCGACGCCTCGAAGCCCTGCAACCGCTCCTGACCGCCCACGACACCCTGGCCTGGGATGTGTTCGAGCAAGGCGCCCCCCTGCTGATGGCCGCACTGGGTGAAGACGCCCGGACGCTCGAAGCCCATCTCCACCACTTCGACTTCGACGCCGCCCGCGTCCTCACCGAGCGGCTCCTGGCGAGCCTATAAGCCACGCAACCGCTGGAGACCCACGGACGTCGCCAGCGCCCGACATCCGGCTCCGGCTGACAGGGAAAGTCGGCATGGAAGCCACGGCCCCCTCATTCCGTGAGATTTCTCATGGTCGAGCCCGCTAGACTGGGATGGACGCCATCCACATCAAGGTCATCCATGGTTCCCGAGGTCCTGCGCTACCGGATTCCCGACGATCAGCGGGCCCCCTTCGAGGCGGCCTACCGTGAGGCCGACGCCCTCCTGTTCCACTCCCCGCATTGCCTCGGCTACGACCTGATGCGCAGCGAGGCGGAACCCGGCCTGTACATGCTCGTCGTCTTCTGGGATTCGGCCGAAGGCCACGCACTGGGCTTTCGCAAGCTGATGGAGTTCGAGCGCTTCGAGGCCCTGGTGAACCCGTTTGCGCCCTACCTGCTCGAAATGTGCCACTACGTGCACCTGGACGGCCGCGACCGGCGCTGACCGCAAACGGATACAACCGCTCACCTTCTGCGCCTTCAGGGTCCAGCACACCCTGCACACCGCCACCGGTCATGCACCGCTGCCGCTGGGGATGCAGATAGACGCACCCGAGAGCCGAAGGTTTCGGCTTGCAAGTCCTGCCTTCGCCCCCGGTGCCACTCATAAGCGCCAAGGATGCGGAGGATTTCCTGAAATATGAAAACGCGTATTCCAATGAAACTGCTGCGTCCTTTCCAATCGGCGCACAGTGACATCGGACCCCTCGCCCCGCTCTTCTGCTCGACCGTCCATCGCCTGGCTGCCCCAGTGGCCAGAGCTTTGGACGATGCTCGCCTATGCCGCGCTGGGTTGGGGGTCCCTGCGCATCGCGATCCCGCCCGACTACGTGGCGCTGGTGTTCCTGCCTGCCGGACTGGCCGTGGGTGCCGTGCTGCTGCGCGGGCGACGGGCTTGGGCCGGGGTCTTCGTCGGATCGCTGCTGGTGCAGTTGATCGCCCATCAGCAAGTGGGTGTGGACGAATGGACCTGGACCATGCTGGTGCCCGCCGTCGGGGCCACCGTGCAGGCGGCCGTGACCGCCTGGGCGGTGAACCGCTGGCTCGGCTTTCCCTCAGCCTTCGACACCCCAGCCTCCCTGATCGGCTTCATGCTGTGGGTGGTGCCGCTGGGCTCGTCGATCAACGCCGGCTTGTCCGTGCCCACGCTGGCCGCCAGCGGGGTGATTCCCTGGTCTGAAGCCCCCTACAGCGCCTGGACATGGTGGATCGGCGACGCCCTGGGGGTCGCGCTGCTCGTGCCGGTGATGTTGAGCCTGTTCGGCACCCCCGCCAACCTCTGGCGGCCGCGCGTCCGCACGGTGGCCTTGCCGATGCTGCTGTCCCTGGCCTTGGTCGTGGGGGCTGTGGCACTGGTGCGCGCCACCCAGGAGGCGGCGCTGCAGGCCCAGTTCCAGCGGGAGTCCGACGACACGCTGCTGCGCCTGCAACGGCGCCTGGACGCCCTCACGGACGCGGCCGCCGCCATCGCCTCGGGCATGCAGTTGTCGCCCACCATGGACACCGATCGCTTCAGAACCCTGACCCAGGTCTGGCTGCACCGTTACCCCGGCATCCTCAACTTCGGCTGGAGTCCGCTGGTGTCGGACACCAACCGGACCGAATTCGAGATGCTTCAGGGTCAGCGCATCGGCCGACTCTTCCCGGTGCTGGGCCGGGACCCGGACGGGCGGACCTATCCGGCGGCCACTGCGCCGCACTACCTGCCCCTGACGCTGATCGAACCGATGGACCGCAACGCCCGGGTGCTGGGCCTGGACGTGCTGGTCCTGCCTGCCACCGCCTCGGCGGCACGCTGCGCCCTGGACACCGGCCGGCCCTGCTCCACGGAGCCGCTGCGCCTGGTCCAGGAAACCGGCCACCAGAAGGGGGTGGTCCTCTATCAGGCCGTCCAGTCCTACGGCGCGGGAGACACCCAGCCGGTGGGCGTGGTGTCCGTCGCCCTGCGGATGGAAGACTTCACCCAGGCCTCGCTGAGCACGGCAGCCAGCAAAGCGGGAGTCCTTCGCCTGTGTGTGCTGGACCTCGACAGCCCTGCCGACCGCAGGGTGCTGGCGGGAGCCCCGCCCTGCGGCACCGATGCCGCGCCCCCCGTGCGCGCGCCCGGCCTCGGCTCCCTCACCCGCACCGCCGCCCTGACGTTTGGCCAGCAGGACTGGGCGCTGCGCGTCGAGGCCGGCCCCGGCTTCCTGAGCCAGTCGCGGGACTGGACCGCCTGGGCCGTCACCGCCATCAGTTTTGGGGCCGTGGGCCTGCTGGGCGCCTTCCTGCTCGTCATCACCGGCCAGAACCGACGCACCCAGTGGCTGGTGGAGCAACGCACCCAAGAACTGGCCCGCAGCAACGCCGACCTGGTGCAGCTGGCCCACTTCGACCCGCTCACCGGCTTGTTCAACCGCACCCATTGGACCGAACTGGCCCAGCACACGCTGGAGGAAAGCCAGCGCCAGGGTTCACCGCTGGCGGTGATCTTCATCGACATCGACCGCTTCAAGCACATCAACGACAGCCTCGGACACAGCCAGGGGGACCTGCTGCTGCGCACCCTGGCCAACCGCATGACCGCCTGCCTGCGCCGCCGCGACGTGCTGGCCCGCCTGGGAGGCGACGAGTTTGTGGTCCTGCTGCCGCGCCTGCGCGACCAGCACGGCGCGCGTCGCGCGGCCGAGAAACTGATGCAGGCCCTGACCCGCCCCCTGGATCTGGCCGGACACAACGTGACGGTGACGGCCAGCCTCGGCGTGGCCTGCTGGCCAGGCGACGGCGACAACATCGAAGCCCTGGTGCGCCACGCCGACATTGCGATGTACGCCGCCAAGGACAGCGGCCGCAACGCCCTGCGGTTCTTCTCGGCCGATCTGCAGGAGCGCCTGTCCGAACACCTGCGCCTGGAACGGGAGCTCCGCCGGGCCCTGGCGGAAGACACCGGAGAACTCCGGCTCGAATACCAACCCCAGATCCATCTGAGAAGCGGCCAGGTGACCGGCCTGGAAGCCCTGCTGCGCTGGCAGCACCCCACGCTGGGGGCCATCGGACCCGACCGATTCATCCCCGTGGCCGAACAGTGCGGCCTGATCGAAGCGGTGGACCGCTGGGTGCTGCGCCAGTGCAGCGAGCAACTGCGGCGCTGGAGCGAAGCCGGGCGCCCCCCGCTGCGGGTGGCCGTGAACATCTCGGCCCAGCACATCGGTCGCACGGACTTCCTGCCTCAGCTCAAACAGACCCTTCTGACCGCCGGTCCGACCGCTCACCTCATCGAGCTGGAAATCACCGAGTCGCTGCTGATGCAGGGACAGACCGAAGTGCGTGAGCACCTGCTGGCCCTCACCCGCCTGGGCCCGACCCTGGCCCTGGACGACTTTGGCACGGGCTACTCCAACCTCGGCTATCTCAAGCGCCTGCCGCTGGACAAGCTCAAGATCGACCGCAGCTTCATCGTGGACGTGCCCGGCCAGCCCGAAGACGAGGCCTTGGTGAAAGCCATCATCTCGATGGCTCATGACCTCGGACTGCAGGTCCTGGCCGAAGGGGTGGAAACCGAAGCCCAGCGCCAGTTCCTGCGCCAACTGGGCTGCGACCTCATGCAAGGCTGGCTGGAATCGCGGGCCCTGCCGGTGCCGGAACTGGAGCGCTGGCTCCAGGCCCGGGGTGAGCAACCCCGTGGAGCCGACCCGCTCCCGGTGCCGGTGGAGCAACTGGTCCTGCCCTGCTGATCCACGCGGGAACGGCGGGTCCGGCACACTCGACCCCATGCACGAAACCCTCGCCATCGTCTTCGATTTCGACGACACGCTCGCCCCGGACAGCACCTCGGGCTACCTGACGCAGGCGGGGCTGGCCGACATCGGCACCTTCTGGAAACAGGAGGTCACGGCACTGACCCACGACGACTGGGACCCGGTGCCGGCCTACCTCTACAAGATGATCGAGGCCTCCCAGACCGGCCGCGTTCCCAGGATCACCCGGGACAGCCTGGCCGAATGGGGCCGGCGCCTGCCGCTGCACGAGGGCGTGACCGGCGTCTTCGACCGCCTGCGCCGCATCGCCCGCGAAGCCAACCCGCGCACCGCGCTGGAGTTCTACCTGATCAGCAGCGGCATCGGCGACGTGCTGCGCCACACCACCATCGCGCACGAGTTCACCGACATCTGGGCCTCGGAGTTCGCCTATGGGCCGGACGGCGGCATCGCCTTCCCGAAGAAGGTCGTGAGCTTCACCGACAAGACGCGCTACCTCTTCCACATCCAGAAGGGCCTGATCGGCGCACGCGCCCGCGGCAAGCCGTTTGACGTGAACAAGAAGCTCAAGCCCGAGCAGATCCGCGTGCCGCTGAACCACATGATCTTCGTCGGCGACGGCTACACCGACATCCCGTGCTTCTCGCTGGTCAAGCAGGCCGGTGGCGTGTCGATCGCGGTGTTCGACAAAGCCCACGGCGAGAAGTGGGGCAGCGCCTACCAGTTCGTGCACGACGGACGGGTGAGCAACCTGCTGTCGGCCAACTACGCCGAGACATCGGACCTGTCGATCTTCTTGGGCATGGCCGTGAAGAAGCTGGCCACCGATCTGGCGATGGCCAGCGGGACGTATCAGGGATAAGGCGTCCCACCCTCCCTCGCCACAGGACCGGTGACGGAAGCGCTCCCGCGATCAGACGACCGTCAAGGTCACGTCCACGTTGCCCCGTGTGGCGTTCGAGTAGGGGCAGACCTCGTGTGCGGCCGCCACCAGTTGCTCGACCGCCGCGCGCTCCATCCCGGGCACGCTGATCGTCATGGCCACGGCGATCCCGAAGGCCCCTTCCTTGCCTGTCAGCGGGCCAATGGAGACCTCGGCCCGGATCGACACCTCGCCCGGCAGCCGAAGCTTCTGCCGGCCCGCCACCGCCTTCATGGCACCGATGAAACACGCCGAATACCCCGACGCGAACAGCTGCTCCGGATTGGTGCCGGGACCGTCGTCGCCGCCCAAGGCCTTGGGTGTGGACAAGCTGGCCTTGAGGCGACCGTCACTGGATTCGGTGGAACCGGCACGTCCTCCGGTCGACGTGGCGGTGGCGGTGTAGAGGGCTTGGTCGATGGCCATGTGGAACTCGCTTTCTGATGCGCGCTGCGGCCGCCTCGGCCCAGCGGGTCAGGCGCATGGTATGGAACGCCTCCCCCTCGACCTGCCCGACCGGGCATTGGCCCCGCATCACTTAAGGTCATCGCTGGGCTTCCTTCGCGCGCGAAAATGCCGGACGCTCACCTGCCCGTCCCATGTCCACGCCTCGACCCACCTCCCTCCGCGCCATCCTCTTCGACATGGACGGTCTCCTGCTCGACAGCGAGCGCGTGGCCTACGCGGCTCTGTTGCAAAAATCGTGAAGCTTGAGCATGCTTGGCGGAGATTGGACGGAC